>JAQSWE010000099.1 GCA_029266795.1 Alphaproteobacteria bacterium
TCGTTTGTTCTTCCGCTTCTTCCGCGAAGTATTTCTGATGATATTTGTCGTCGTTCGCGGCGGTCAGGACGGGGGTTTTCTGGTCCTGCATTTGCGCGGATTTCGCGCGGAAAGCGGCATCCTGCTGGACGGTCGTCTGGAAAAAGGGAAACATCTATAACACTCCATCTATGCGTTTTTTTATTGTGCCGAGACCATAGCACAGGCTTTCCTGTAATGCAATATGAAAATTAATGTGGCAAAAAAAATGCGGGCCGGGGGAGAAAACCCGGCCCGCGTTAGGGAGGACTGAAAAGGTTAAGCGCCGAGGGTGCGGTTCGCCGCGCGTTTCTTGGCGGGCGCGGCTGCGTTGTAATCGGCATCGTTGGCGGCGGGCTCGGGCTTGAACTTCGCCATCAGGGCGTCGTATTTCGCCTCCAGCACCAGCAGCGTTTCGGAAAGGATCGCGCCGGCATTCAGCGAGGTCGGGCCCATCTTGCCGCCGGAAACGCCGGGGCTGTCGGGATAGGGGTAGCGGGTCACGACCATGTGGCCGGAAGCGGGAACGCCGATTACCGTGAAGTTGGCAGACGCATTACCCTGCGCGTCTACCAGCGAGAAATCCTTGGTCAGCGTGACGCCGGCGCGCAGCCAATGCGGCGTCGCCTTGCCGGTTTCCAGCAGGTCTGCCCAGAGCTTTTCCTTCACATCGGCGACATTGTTGAAATTCGCCGAGTTACCCATCGCGGAGAACACGAAGTCATAGGTTTCGCTCTTCGTGCGGTTGGTGACGGCGTTGAATTTCGCGCGGTTCAGCGACAGTGCGCCGGACCCGGGGTTGTAGGTGACGGAGAGCTTGCCCTCGTCATTCACGGTCACTTCGCGGATCGCGCCGGTTTTCACCTTGATCTGGCCGTTGTTAATCGCATCGCGGACGGTCGTGCCGGTATCGGGCGTCACGCCCGCGCGGCGGCTGACGATCAGCGCCTCGTTGTCGAGGTAGAGTTTCGCCAAGTCTTCATGCGGGAATTTTTCCGCGACGGTCGGCACGTAACGTTCCCAATATGCGAGGATCTCGCCCGATGAATAGCCCTGCGCGGTCAGTTCGGTGAATTCCTTGGCGACGGCTTTCACCAATCCTGCGACGGTGTTCGCCTTCAGGAATTTCGGCTCGTGCTTCGTGAATTCCAGCTCAGCCTGCGGGCGGGGTTCACCCTTGATGCGCGCGGCCAAGTATTCTTCTGGACTGGTCGGTTCGAAGGTCGTGTGCATCAGCGCGCGGCGGGACATCATGGTGATCTCGCCCTTGAAGCCCTGCTTGATCAGGCGCGCTGCGATGTCCATCGCGGTCAGGCCGGTGCCGATGATGAAGGCTTTCTGGCCTTCACCGTTGGAGCAGACTTCTTCATAGGCGCGGTTCGCGCGCGGCGAATAGGGCTGCGCGACGAAATGCGGGTGGTTGGCGGCTCCTTGCGCGAATTTCGGCGCGGTCGCTTCCTGGAAGCCGGTCGCGAGGATCACGTGGCAGGCATCGAATTCGCTGCCGTCGCTGCAATGCAGGCGGACGCCGCCTTCGGGCTTTTCCTCGGCCTTGATAATGTGCTTCATGCCGATATCGACCTGCGCTTTCGCGCCCGCTTTTTCGAGCGCGAGCTGCAGCATGTGCTGGCAGTATTCATTCACCATCTGGCGGGGCGGGTCGGTCAACGCGTGCAGTTCGTCGGGATTTGTCTTTGCGCGGTCCTGAATGTATTCGACAAAGGTCGGCATGCCGGGCGGATATTTGCCGGCGGGGAAGAAGTTCATCGTGCGAGCGCCTGAATTCAGGTTGTGTTCGCGGAATTTCGGGCCTTTGCTATAGGCGACGCCACCATGCAGCTGCTCGGCATGGCGCTCGACCATTGAAAGGCTGACCGGATTTTCGGGGGTGATGCTGGGATCGTTCGCGATCTTGACCAGCGTATGCACCAGCATAACGGTGCCTGCCAAACCGCCGCCGACGATAACGATAGGGGGATTGCTGCTCTCGGACATGAAATAAACCCTCTAAAAAAACTTTTACACCGCGTTTGAGGCTCTTGAACTTTCCGACCCCGTTATTTTTGTTTTTAGGGTGGTCGTGTGCGGCCCTCTTTTTGTTTCAATCGGGAGCCTGCAGCAGTTCTTTTTTTTCAATTTCAAGAATCTTATCACAATAATCTTTTCATAACAAGCAAAAAAGAGGTCTTAGGATACCCCATTGTTGAACAGGTATCCAAGAAGTTCAATGCTTTACGCTGTTGCGGTGCAACAACTGAGATTATCGAGAGGGTTGCGCGAGTTTTTGAGTTTTCAGGATAGGCACTGGGACCGTTGGACCATCACCGCGCACACGGTATTCATGCAACATTGCTTCGTACTTTGCATCGAGCAGCATCTTCACTTCCGAGGAAATCGTCATCGCGCCCAGTGCGTTCGGCCCCAGTTTGCCGCCCGAAATATGGGGGGCGTGGGGATAGGCATAGGCGGTGGTCATCATGTGGCCAGCAACGGGCACGCCAATCACACTGACGCAATCCGAGGGGTTGCCTTGCGCATCCAGCAGGGAGAAATCTTTCGCCACAGCGATGCCTGATTTCGTCCAGTGTGGTATGGCTTTGCCGTCTTCGAGCAGGTTGCGCCACAAGGGGTCAGCAATCTGTTCCGGCGGCATGGCATAATTGCTGGTATTGCCCATCGCGGAAAACACGTAATCATAAGTCGCTGTTTGCATACGGTTCTCAGCAGCATTGAACTGCACCCGGACCATTGACACATCTCCGTCGGCCGGGCTGTATACCGCCTTCAGCTTGCCTTCATCACCCTCGCTGATTTCCTTGATCGCGCCCATGGCAACCTTGATCTGACCGCTTTCGATACCGTGACGGACTGTGATGCCGGTATTCGGCGTGACACCAACGCGCGAAGAAGTGATCAGCGCTTCATGATCGGCAAACAGCGCTGCCAAATCTTTATGCGGGAATTTTGCGCAGACATCCGGCACGAAGCGTTCCCAGTAAATGAGGATTTCGGGCGAGGTGTAGCCTTGCGATCTCAGATCGTTGAATTCCTTCACGATCTCGCGCACCAGTTCGCCGGTCGTTTCGGCTTCGAGGAATTTCGGGCGCGTCTTGGAAATGTCGAGGCTGTCGACGGAGCGCGCTTCGCCGCGCATCGCCTGATTGGCAAGGTATTCTTCGGGCGGCGTGTCTTCATAGGTTTTATGCATCAGCCCGCGGCGCGACATCATGGTGATTTCGCCCTTGTAGCCGGAATTGATCATGCGCGCGGCGATGTCCATTGCAGTGAGGCCGGTGCCGATGATCAGCGTCTTCGCCTCCGGCTGCTGGCAGACTTCGTCATAAAAAGGGTTAGCTTTCGCCGCATAGGGCTGGTCCATGAAACGCGGATGATCGGCGACGTTTTTGGCAAAGCGGGGGGCGGCTGCTTCCTGGAATCCGGTCGCAAGAATTGTGTGGCAGGAATCAACGCTCGACCCGTCGCCGAATTCGATGCGCGTGCCGCCTTCGGGCAACTGATCGATCTTCGTCGCCTTGCGCAGCGCAACCTCGACCTCCGCCTTGATGCCGACTTTTTCTTTGGCCAAGTTCAGCATATCGGTGATGTAATCGCTCACCAGCTGGCGGGACGGGTTGATGAGATGGTCAAGTGCCTCTGGATTGCCCTCGGCCTTTTGCTGGATGTATTGCACGAAACTGGGGAAGCCGGGCGGGGGCTCGTTGCCGGGGAACATATCCATGCTCATCGCGCCGGCATTCAGGTTGTGTTTCTTGTATGAAGCGCCCTTGCTGTAGGCGACGCCCCCATGCATTTGCTCTTCGTGGCGTTCCACCATAAGGATTTTGACAGGCTTGGTGATGTTCGGGTCTGCCGCGATCCGGAGGAGCGTATGCGTCAGCATGGTAGTGCCCGCAAAGCCGCCGCCGACGATGACGATGGGTTTCGTGTTGTCCTGATCCGCCATAAATCCCTCACAGATGAAAACCGAGTCTCTGCGGATTATGGTATCAATTATGTTTTGACAAATGATTAAAGCGGCAGAAACACCGGATAAAGCCATAAAAACAGTCTGTTAGGGACGCGGTCCTTTGGGCGCGGCAGCGGGGGGCGTGCCGTATTTTGGGCGTTCGAGGCGGTAATTGTCGATAAACGCGCCAATCGCGGATGGCACGGCGGGGGCAGGGGTCTGCACGATCATGTTCTGCAGTGTCTTCGCGCCTTCTTCGCTGCTGTCGATCTTTTTGAACAAATCGATCGCCTGCGTCACGCGGGACTGGAACAGCGCCTCGTTGGCATTGAAATCACCTTTGCCTTTGTTCATCAGGTCGAACAGGCCTTCGGCATGCAGCACGAAAGTTGTGATGCGGCATTGCGTCAGGAAGTTATCGTATTCCGTCGTATCGACATGGTATGCGCGCAGCTGGCGCAGCGTGCTTTCGGCGAGGCGCAATTCGTTGTCGGCATCGTCGATCAAACCGCCATAGCCCATGGCTGCGTATTTCTCGCAATATTCCAGCAGGTGTTCCTTCGCCGCTTCGACCTGATCGACGAAACGGTCGAGCAGCGCCATCGCGCGGGTGCCGTTCAGGCTGGTCTGGAAATCGTCGCGATGCGCGGCGGCGGTGAAGTTATCCAGCAGGAAATGCGTGTTCGGCAGCTTGCTTTGCGGGCCGTTATTGTCGAATTCATCCTCGGGGCGCTGCACATGGCTGTTCGCGCTGTCGATATCGGATTGATAAAAATTGCAGCCAAGCGGCAGCACACGCGGGTTCGGGCGTGCATGGGGAATGCCCTTGGTGTCGTACACATAGCCTTCACGCTCGGCGAAGGCGCGGTAGTGGAGGAAACCCAGCACGGGCGCGTCTGGATACAGTGCCTCGAAATTATGCGGCTTATCCTTGTGGTCTTTTTCCAGCTGGCCCATCAGTTTCAGCGCGTCGCGGAAATTGATCTTCGCCTTCATCACCTGTGAGCCTGTCGTGGATTTGCGCTTCCAGGCGTGGAAGCTGTCTTCCGTCACCGTCACGATCTTGCTGACCGTCCATGTCTTTTTCACGGGGTCGTCGAGATGCGCTTCGTAATGCGTGTGGTGGCTGCCGTCGACATGCGTCTTGAGGCTGAAGGTTTCGGTGGTGCAGAAGTTGCCGAACAGGGGGTGCAATACCCGGTTATCGGGCAACTGCGGGTGGTTTTCCAAATTGTCTTTCGGGGGCGCTGTCATGGATGGCGGCGTCTCGTCCTTTTGGAAACTTCGGTGGTCGGGTCTATAATTGTTAACAGAACCGCGTAAGGTGGTCAATTTCCTATATAAAACTATATCTATCAAATACTTGGCATTGTTAAGGCTTTCATAGGCTGTTTTGCCGTAAAATAAAATCAGGCGTCATGAGCCCCAGCGGACCCCGCCGGCGAAGCGTTTGTTTTATTGTATCAATTCGACAAACCGGGAGCGTGCCACAGGGGCACGGGCAAGCATGGCAGACAGCATCGATAAACCACCTGAAATCCCCGCAGCCCCGCCCGAAGAAAAGGTGCAGGTCATCACCGTCAATTTCAAGGAAGGCGCCATCATCGACAAGGTGCAGTTCGACGGCGAAGGCGGTATTCCCAAATTCCTCCGCGACATGGCCAAATTTGCGAAAAACACCAAGGTCAAATCGGTTGTCGTTCTGACGATCAACGAGGAAGAACATGTCGACTGGGTCCATATCGCCGAAAATGAACACCACCTCGCCTTGGCGGCGCTCTGCCTTGATGATATCAAGGAGGACCTGAAGGCCAAGATCTTCAGGGATGACGAGGAAGAGGAATAATGGTCTGAAGTGAATTCAATAGATGGATTTATTTGATGGAAAAAGCTGATGACGTCGAGATAAGTACTGAAAAGGTAACTTATTACTCTCAATTAGACGAAGCAGCTTTTTTCGGGCAACTGGATAAAATAGCCTGCGTTATTGATTACACCCCCACATCCTTTCGTGTTTCACTTCAAAAACTTAACAAACAGAATTTGTCGGAGCTTATTGGTTGTTGCTACAGATATAGAGTTAACATGCAACAATTAACGGTTCTTGATGTTCCCGAACTCTCAGCGTATCTAAGAGATAGGAAAGCTTACTGGTATGCGCCGATATTTGGCGTGTGAACTGCCCAAATATTTACGTGGAAGGCTTATCAATGTCCGAACTCAAGATCGACCGCGAGACGATGGCGAAGCTGTCGAAGTCGCTGGCGTTTATTATCAGCCCGACAGACCCGACGGTGGTCGCGCTGAAGACGGCGGCGGAAAGCGGGCTCGATAAAGATATCAAAGCCGCGCGCCAGCTGTTCATGAAGCTTAAACCGGGCCACCGCGCAGCAGCGCTGGAAATGCTCAAGGCATGATGCGCCAGACCGAACGCCGCCTGCTGCAGACCTGCATCGCCATGGGCGGCTGCGTGCCGGTATTTACCGGCGGCGCGGGCATGATTTTCGGCATGGATATTCTGGCAGGGCAGGGGGACGTTTTAATCGACAGCCATTTTCGTTATCTGTCCGGCCTACTGCTCGGTATCGGCATCGCCTTCTGGTATGCGATACCGACGATCGAAACGCGCACGCAATATGTGCGGCTGCTGTGCCTGCCCATCGTGATCGGCGGCGTTGCCCGGCTGGGCGCGGCGCTGTTTGTCGGCGTGCCGAAAACGGGTATGTTACTTGCGATTGTGATGGAACTCGTCGTGACGCCGGGCTTGTGCCTCTGGCAGTCGCGCGTTGCAAAATTATATGCGGGGAAGCATGTCTGAAGAATTCATCGTGCGGGTGATTTATAAATCCGAAAACGTCGAGATCCACGAATACAAGAACAAGCAAAAGGCGCTCGCCGCCCGCGACAAGTTCCGCAAGCTTGATACCGTCGCCTCCGCCAAGCTGATCGGCGCGGCTGAAATCGGCATGCCTGATTTTGACGACGAGGACGAGGCTTAGGCTTTCGCCTTCTGAATGCTCTCCAGCAGCTCTTTCAGGCTCGCAACCGATATCGGCTTCACCAGATGGTGGTCGAAGCCCGCTTCCTTCGTTTTCTGACGGTGCTGCTCTTCGCCCCATCCCGTTTGCGCGGCGATGATGGTATTGGCGAGGGCAGGGTTTTCCCGCATCTTTTGGCAGGCTTCGTAGCCCGTCATGCCGGGCAGGCTGATATCCATGAGGACAAGGTTCGGGTTATAGTCAGGCGCCATATCCAGCGCTTCCTGACCCGTATGCGCGAGCTTGTAATCCTGCCCCAGCATTTCCACCAGCCAGCCCAGCGTCATGGCGGAATCCTTGTCGTCATCGACGATCAGGATGTTCATGCGGGGGAGCGTGGGGGTATCGGCTGTCACGGGGTATAAATCCTTCCCTTACAAGGGGCTTTTGGCTAACACGGCTTGCTCACGGATAACGCCGGATGGTGTCATCCTGTTCCTTATCGAAACTTAACAAAATATTAACCCAAGGTCGATACTATAGAATAAGGACAGAAATCCGACGCATGCTGCCAGAAAGGTAAGCGCAATACGTTATGTCGATCAACACCACCAATCCAAAAGTCGCTGCTTTCCAGGCCCAGTACAAGTACAAGGTCGGCGGAAGCTTTGACATTACGCTCAGCAAGATTGGCGGCGCGATCCCCGATGCCATGCAATATGGGTTTTTGAAGAGCGCGCGCGTCAAGGAAGTAGGGCTGCTGAATGCGCTGAAGTCATCTGCCCTCAGCGACGGCGAAAAGAGCAAGGCATCGGCCGAGGCGAAGCTTGCCTTTACGCGCGATGCCTATCGCCTTTACAAGAACGAACGCAATTCTGACGATACCAAAATGACCGCGAAGCAAAGCGTGCGCGCGCTGTCGTATTCGCTGAAGGAACTGGCATCGGCGACTGCAGACTACGTCAAGGCGTATAACAGCGGCGTGGAAATGACGACGACGGAAAAAGCGAAGTTCATTTCCGACACGCGGCTGATCCTCAATAACGCGAAGACCTTCACGGTCGTCCTGAAGCCCGAACTGCGCAAGGAAGGGGAATATTTCAGCCTCGACCTGCTGAAAGCCAAGCAGTACGCGGAGCAAATCACCGCCCATATCGCGGCCCTGCAAGCACCGCCCGTGCCGAATGCGACCGCGCCTGCAGCCGATCCCGAAGACACGACCGGCGACCCCGCCGATGTCGTGCCTGTTTCGGATGAGGGCCAAACCCTCGATATCGAAGCCTGATATCACTGCATCGTGGTTACTTGTAAGGGTAATATTATTACTCTCGACACATAATTTCTTCCCATATATTATAACCCAACATTCAAATTTCAGGTTGGGCAATGACGGGCAGGAAACCGGCATCAAAACTGCGTAAGGGTCTGACGGCGATCTTCATGACCGCCGTCATGGGCGGCGCAATGGTGATCGGTCTGCAAAGCCATACACCGCAAAACGACAATCTGGCCACGCCGGCGCCCATCACGCAGACGATGCCCCGCGACACCGTCGAAGCGCCCTATGCCTACAGCGGCCAAGTCGTGCCCTATGAATCCCAGTACACGATCGGCGACCCGTCCTATTCCGGCTATACGCTCGACAGCAAATATACCTTCCAGAGCTACGGCCAGATACAGCAGGCGCAGATTATGGAGGATTATGCCTTGCGCTTCCTGCATCCGGCGCGCCAGTCGCACTGGCTGCCTGCGGAATACGGCGATGACAAAAGCGATACCGATCCTTTCCTGCAAACTCTTGTCGAAACCCAGTTTCCGAGCGCGGCCGAAGCGCGCGCCGCCTTTGCGAATGTCGAGGTGCGCGGCCTGACGCAAGGGGAGGCAGCGCTGCTGAAGGGTATTTTTGGCGGCCAGATCGATACCGCGAATATCCGCCTCAACCTGCACCCGCAGGATTACAGCGACATCGTGGGTTCGGTCGAAGCCGATGCCGTTGCCGATTTCTGGGGGCCTGAAAACCATTCAAAAGACTATAGTCGCGACAAGGATGCGGATAAATTCGGCACTTTCGTGCACGAGCTGACGCATAACTGGCAGCGCCAGACCGAATGGAAATTCACGCTCGATATCGAGGATAACGACAAGGACAAATACAGCTATCCGTTGAACGCGAAATATAGCTTCCCCGAATATACGACCGAGCAGCAGGCCGCGATCGTGGAAGATTACGCGCGGCGTTTCCTGCACCCGTCGCATTCCCACACCTATCTGCAAAAGATCTACCGCAACCCCAACGCCTATGACAGCCTGCTCATTAAGGTGGTGGAGGACCAGTTCCCCGGCGCGAAACAGCTGCGCGAAGAATACAAGCGCAACGAGGCCGCGCCTCGCATCTCGATCGCACCCGGCCCCCGCGCATCCTTCGGCTAAGCTTTACGCATTGTTTTTGCAGCTGAAATTTCCGCTTCGCGCGGCGCGAAATTTTATGCTATCAATCCCGTCATGGGAACGCGCATCCAAAACCGCCTGACTGCCTTCCTCCGCTGCCTTGTGCTGCTGGGTGTCATGGCGCGCGCGATGGTGCCGGCGGGCTTTATGCCCGCCTTCGCCTCGACCGGCGACGAATTGTTCCCGCTGGTCATCTGCTCCGGCGTCACGGGTGACACGACTGTCTATCTGCCTGCCGACCAACTACCGGACCAGCAACAGAAACAGCACGCACCCGCTGCGCATGACGCGCCTTGCGCCTTTGCCGCGTATTTCTCGGTCGGTACCACGGCGACACCGCCGCAACTGCCAAACATTTTTACCGACAAGACGCCGCCCGCGCCGCCCGCCAAGGTCGCTCGCAACGAGCAGCGTGATATTAAATCCTTCCTGTCGCAAGGCCCGCCGGTTTCACTGAAATTCCGCTGAATTTCCCGTTAAACTGCGACCTTAGGATCATCACTATGTCACACAATCACGCGGCGCATGGCAATCATGCGCCCAAAAACGCAGCGTCATGCGAACACCATTGCGCTGTGCCCACCAACGATAACAACGCCGATGCGCCGCCCGTCAAAGGGCTGCGCGGCTTCCTGAAGAAAGCCTTTGCCGCTGTCGGCGGCGGGGCAGGAGGGATGCTTGCCGGCCATGCGGGCTGCCTCGTTGCTCCCGTGCTGCTGGCAACCGCTGGCATTACCACGGCAACCGCAGGCCTTTCCGTTCTCGCTATCGCTTTTAGCGCGGCGGCAACTGCGGGCGGCCTTTATGCATGGAAACATATGCGCGGCCATCAGGCCGGCAAATGGGAAAAACGCCTTGTCGTCGGCGGCGCAATCGCAGGCCTTGCGATCTCGACCGTCATGAACCTCGGCGGATTGCACCAGCATCACCATCAGAACCATGCGCCCGAACTGCCTGCCGCCGTGATCTGCGGCCCGGGTCAGAACGCCGCGCCTGCGGCCGAACCACCACCCGCGCAACCAGCACATAATCACCACCACCACAAACCCAAACTGTAAAGGAGACTACCACCATGAAACTCATCGACATCACCCCCGCCGAATTCGTCTGCGCCACCTGCAGCGCTTGCCCGGCTGTTCTCGAAACCGAAAATGACTCCTACGTCATCATCGGCAAGAAACTGTCCGCAGCTGCGCTCGCCGCTGTCGAAGGCCGCGTCGGCGCGGATGAGTTCGTCATCGAAGTGCCGAAGGGCATGATCGACGGATTGAAATAACCGGTATGCCGCCTTGCCCGTAACAGGGCAGGGCGGTATCCTGTCCCAAAAAGGAGATACACATGAAAAAATTCCTGATCGCCTGTGCCGCCTTTGCGCTGCTGACCGGTATCACAATTTCCGCAGTCGCGGCGGAAACCGAAAATAAAGCCAAGCCTATCGCCGGCTCCACTGTCGGCGGGGCATTTACGCTCGTTGACGGCGCTGGCAAGTCTGTCACCGAAAAATCATGGCCGGGCAAATACAAGCTGGTGTTCTTCGGCTTCACCAGCTGCCCCGAAATCTGCCCGACGACGCTGACGGCTATCGGCGGTGCGCTGGAAAAACTGGGTGCGAAAGCGGACAAAATCCAGCCGCTCTTCGTCACGACCGATCCCGGCCGCGACACGCCCGAAGTCGTGAAGGCCTATGTCGCCAATTTCGACCCGCATGAAGGGCGATGCGGGTGCGTCCGCGATTGCCGAGAAAATCGAACCCTTGCTCTGATTTTCTGAGGCAAGGACCGGCAGACCCGATGGTCGCGGCAGCGCTTCCTTGCGGAGCATGCTGCGGCCATTCCGCGCGGCACTCCAGAACAGCCTGCCTCCTTGAAAAAATGATAGTGGTTTCAATATTTAAGCCTGTCCCATCTGCCAGAAACACGGCAGAAACAATCGAAACATTCTCCTGAAATGTAACACTTCCAAAATAAGGGAGTAATGCAGGAGATGGTTACATGCTGAACAAGATATTATCGCTGCTGAAAAAGCCGAAATCCACGGAGCCGGCACGGGAAGGGAAGCAGGTTTATGGCCAGAAAGATGGCGTCGAAGACCTTTGCCGTCATTTGGTGCAGATGAAGGGGCCGGTCTCGCTCTGGCGCCTGGGGTTCACGGGGCTTGAGCGCGCCAAGCAGCGCCTCGGCGAGGGCGGTGCCGAGCTGGGCATGTTCGTGCATGCCGTTGCGGACAAGGTCATCGCGCAGCATATGGGACCAGAGGATATTTTCACGCTCAACGACAAGGGCGATTACGTGATCGCCTTCAGCCGCACACCGGATGCCATCGCGCGCGAACGCGCTACTATTATCGCGGCGCAGATACGCCAACGCATCTTTTCCTCCGGTCAGTTGATGGAGGAAGTCGACATCGAAAAACGCGCCGTGACGACCGCGCGCACCGATTTTCAGGGCATGACGCCCACCGAGCTCATGGCAGGGCTGATGGGGGAAGTGGGCAGGGCACCCACAGGCGCGGGGAAAGAAGACCGTTCGACGGCCACCCGCGTTCTCCATTAGATTTCGGCATCAGATTTTGGGTAGCGACCATTTGTAGCGGTAGGCGACCAGGCGCAGCGCAAGCCCGCCCGCGAACACCGCCATGATCGACAGCGGATTCATCCAGCCCGCCATATGCAACGCGAACAGCGCACCGCCCAGCAGCAGCGCGACGCTGCCATAAAATCCGCCATGCAGCACTTCCGGCACTTCGTTCACCAGCAGGTCGCGGATAATGCCGCCGCCGACAGCCGTCAGCAGCGACAGCGTCAAGACGCCAAAGAAATGCACGCCCAAGGTAATACCCGTAATAGCGCCCGTTATGCCGAAGGCGACAAGGCCAATGCCGTCGCTGAAGATAAAAATCCAGCTGCGCTCCAGCCCCGATCTCTTCTGCAGGCGGAAGGCAAGGCAGGCCAGCACGGTCAGGCCCACAACCCAGAACGGCTCCGCGCTCTTCATCATCGCGGGCGGCTGTCCGGTCAGCAGGTCGCGCAGCATGCCGCCGCCATTGGCGGTCAGGAAGGCGAGGATCAGGATACCCATGATGTCGAGCTTTTTGCGCGCCCCGACCATAAAGTCGGACGCGGCAAAGGCGATGCCGCCGACAATGCCGGAAACCCACAATGCCTGCCGGTAAAGCTCCATTTCCATTTTTTCGTGCCTTTATCGTGAACGTTATCAGCGCGAGGGTAGATTAATTACTATGGATGCGCCGCGCGTGTTACAATCAATATACATGACCCAAAATGAATTTCACGAGTTGGATGACCCCAAGAACAAAAACCGCATCGAGCGGTGGGAAGGCCTTGGCGCGCCCGCGATCGAGGCGGATCTCGTCAAGAATTCCGGAATCAGCTTTGTCGGGGCACCCGAGCGACATGCGCTGGCCTGGATCTGGCTGAAATTCAAGAAAGCCCAGCCCGCCAGCTGATTTTGCGGCCCTGCGGAACCTAATCCATCCCGACACGTTTGATGTCCTGAGCACCCGATAACGGCACACCGTGACGGGTTAACGAAATTTCAATTCCGGGAGAAAACAGATGACCAATTATAACGCAAATACCGATGGTTACCAAGCCGCTGACAACGCAGCCAAAATCAAGCAATCCGCTGAAGCGCTGCGCGGCGACGTCAAGAAAACCGTCGAGCATGCAAAAGAAGGCGCACGTTACGTCGCCGACGAAGCAAAAGTCCGCGCGAACGAATACGCGTCGACCGCTCGCGACCAGATCGCTGAAACGCAAGACATCCTCGTCGAGCGTATCCGCAACCAGCCCCTGCAGGCCGGTCTCGCCGCTTTCGGCGCTGGCTTCCTGCTCGCCCTGCTGCTGAAGCGCTAAAAAGTTTCCGCCTGTTTATTCAGGCAGAAAAGAAGGCCGTGACTTCATCGTCACGGCCTTGACTTTTTTGTTCAATATTTAAACGGAGAGGGGCTTCACGCGCAGGGCAAGGCGGTGGATGGCGCTCTTCTGTTTTTTCACATGGCCCGTGCTGAGAGCCTTTTCGGCCCCGATATCGCGCGATTTTTTGGCACGGTCGATCCGCTCGAACACCTTGTCCCATTTGTCGCCACTGAAATCCATGACGGCAAGGTTCGGATCGCCTGCGTCCTTCTTGCCCTTCGCCGTCAGCAGCATACGCGCGGCGACGTAGAAGGAAAGGGAGCCGCGCTCCGTCTTCATCACGACATTGGCAAGGCCGTTCAATCCCTCGGCGCGCCGGTCATCCGTCGATAATCCCCAGCGGGGCAGGGCGTTGAGGATGGTGCGCAGACTTCCGGGTTCGTAATCGGTCGAGAATTTTTCTGCATGGCGCGCGGCAACTTTAGCCGTTTCATCTGGCGTCAGCGACATGAAATCGCGCTGCTTTGGATTGATGATGAGCGCATCGAGGCTCATGGAGGTGATATGCGTGACATCGCAGTTGAGCCAGCCCAGCATGGAACGGCCGTCCGATATTTCCTTCACATCTTGCCGCGTCAGGAAGCTGGACTGGAAACCGCGCAGCACGGCGAAAGCGTCCGCCGCATGTTCCGCGTAATTGCCGGCCCTGTCGGCGTTCTTGACGACCAGATGCCCCAGCTCGTGCTGGAAGGTGTACTGTAAATGCTTCGCGGCTTCGGTCGGGTTGTAGGCGATTTTTTCGACATCGCTGAGATGCGTTCGCGTGCCGTAGGCGGTCATAATCCCGACCCCCTCCAGCGATCGCCAGGCGACAGGGTTGCTTCTGGCGGTCAGGAAGTCAGGATTGTCGACCCTGATCTCGTCGACATTCTTTTTCGCGGCGGGCGAGAGGCCGTCATAAAATTTCTGCATCTGCGCCTCTACATCGGGCGCATCGAGGTCGAAGAAGGTGATCTGTTTTGTGGCGGCGGGGAAATCGCGGCGCGCATCCGCAACCGCTTTGTTGAAGTCAAAGCGCATGGAATTCTGCTGTACGCGCGCATCGGTATCCAAAGGCACCCTTTCCCTGTGTTCCGCTTATTCTATCAGGAGATAGTAAACGATAGGGTAATAGCTTGGTAGGCCATTGATATATCTATATAATTAAAAGAACGCGCGTTAATGTAGAGATATATCGGTGGCTTATTTTTTCCGGGCGATGCTGGTAATAAGCCGCTCTAGTTCGTCCATGTCCAACGGTTTTTCCAGCACGGCATTCGCGCCGAGGTCAAGGGCGGTTGCCAGGAAGTCGCTGGTCTTCGTGCGCCCGCCGCCTGAAATGGCGATGATCTTCACTGTTGGGTAATTCTTGCGGATGGCGGTGATGGTCTGCAGGCCTTCGCGCCGCGGCATGATGATGTCGGTCACGACGATATCGGGGAGGGGGCCTTGCGCCATCTGGCGGGCGGCATCGTCGCCCTCGACCGCCGAAGTGACGTCGAAGCCGCAGGCGATCAGGTTTTCGCAAATCGTTTCGCGGATCAGCTGCTCGTCGTCGATCACGAGGATTCTGAGTTTCTTGTCGGTCATTTCTGGATATCCTTGCGGTCGAGTATGAAGCGCACTTTTTTGGCGAGCGCGTCGCGCAGGTAAGGCTTGCCGATCAGTTCCTGCCCCGGCAGCAACTGGTAATCCGGTATCGCGTTTTCGGTATAGCCGGAGGTGAACAGCACCTTAAGCCCCGGCGCATGTGCCTGCGCCTGCTTTGCCAGTTCCATGCCGGTGATGCCTGCCATCATGATGAGGTCGACGAAGAACAGGTGAATGCCGCTTGTCTGGCCTTTCAGCATCTCCATCGCCGAATGCCCGTCCTGCGCCGCCAGCACCTTAT
This sequence comes from Alphaproteobacteria bacterium, assembly GCA_029266795.1. Taxonomy (GTDB): domain Bacteria; phylum Pseudomonadota; class Alphaproteobacteria; order Micavibrionales; family UBA2020; genus JAPWJZ01. Next base: position 15,219 of record JAQSWE010000099.1, read on the forward strand.
ATCCAAGCTGCTGCAGCATGCCGACAACGACATTACGCACTTCGGCATCGTCATCGACGACAAGGATGGTTTCATCCGCCTTCGAGCGATAGGCATCCGTTTCATCGGGCATCTCTGTCACGTCAGGCTTGGGTGCCTGCGGCAGGTAGATGCGGAACGCGGTGCCGAGGCCTTGCTCGCTATACACTTGTATATGCCCGCCAGACTGGCGGATAAAACCGTAAACGATGCTGAGGCCGAGACCGGTGCCTTCGCCCGCTTCCTTGGTCGTGAAGAACGGCTCGAAGATACGGCGCGCGACGCTGTCGGGCATGCCTGAGCCGGTGTCTGAAATGATGACGACCGCATGAGGCCCTGTGGTGGCGTCGGGATGGCGCTGCGTATATTCGTCGTCGATCACGACGTTTTGGGTTTCAATCGTCAGCTTGCCGCCGCCCGGCATGGCGTCGCGTGCGTTGACGGCGATGTTGATAAGGGCGTTTTCAAACTGGTCCATGTCGACCTGCACGGGCCAGGTGTCAGGATCCAGCACCGATTTCACCTCGATCAGCGTGCCGAGGGAGCGTTGCAGCAGGCTGCAGGTGCGCAGCACGCATTCATTCAGGTCCGCGATTTCAACGCGCAAGGGGCGCTGGCGTGTAAAGATCATCAGGCTGCGCACGAGTGTGGCGCCCTTGCGTGCGGCGGTTTCGATGGTCTTTACCTTGCGGCTCAGATCCTCGCGCGAGAGTTCCTGCGTCGGGTCATCAATTTTTCGTTGCAGGATACGGGTATTGCCGAGGATGACGGTGAGCAGGTTGTTGAAGTCATGCGCAACGCCGCTGGTCAGCTGGCCGATCGCCTCCATCTTGTTGTTCTGGCGCAGGTGGTCCTCCGCCTGACGGCGGCTTTTCTTCAGCTCGAAAATCTCGCAGGCCTTGGCGAGCGAAATGTTGAGCGTGTCTGTCGAAATTACATCCTTGATGAGGTAATCCTGCGCGCCCCAGCGCAGCGCATCCGCCATCACTTCCTTGCTGCCGTTGCCGGTCAGCATCACGGCGGGGATGGTCGTCATGTCGGTTTCTGCACTGTAAATCTTGCGCAGGAACGCGATGCCGTCCATGTCGACCTGCACGGGCCAGGTGTCAGGATCCAGCACCGATTTCACCTCGATCAGCGTGCCGAGGGAGCGTTGCAGCATTGATTTCCCGCCCGGGGCGGCGGAGGTGGCGTTTAATGGCCGCGCGGTCGACGCTGTCGTCATCGACGATCAGAATATTCATGGGCATATATGGGGTCTTTTCAAAAATAGGCTTTCCGGTCTAAAAAGCCTGCGCCTCCACTATGCGCAGGTTGCGCCGCCATGCGCCATCTATTGTTTTGAATTGTGCGTGTATGGGAAAATGCGGATAGCGTTCGGGGTATCGGGATGCGCATGCTATGATTCTCCCATTGCTGCGCGACCGGCGCTATTTCAGCAGAATGGTTATTTTTATGCTTTTGCTCGATCAATCGAATGCGAAGGAGTTGATGAACTTCGCCGCCTCCATCCGCGATGAGATTTCCTATTGGGGCCTCGTCGAAATCGAACTGACGGGAAAAACGATGCACAACATCGTTCAGCTCGCCCAGCGGCTCGAGGAAAAACTGCAGACCAGCGAAGGCGTCTTATACATTCACGACGCGCGACATATGCTCTGCTTCATCCGCCATGCCGCGCCCGCGAAAGATTGTGCGGAAGGGTTCGCACTGTCGATTGCCGACACATTCCCCGCGCATAGCTGTAAAATTTCATCCTCCGCCCTCACCGAGCAGGGGCTGCACAAGGTGCAGCTGCGCCTGACGGAAACCAGCAAGCTGCTGGCCGGAAAACCGCGTCGCTCGACGCTTTACACCCACCGCGAAACGCGCAAGGAAAACGTCATCCTCATCGTTGATGACAACAAGGAAATCACCGATTTGCTGGTGGAGGCGCTCGGGCAGAATTCGACCTGCCTTGTGCTGCATTCCGGCGACGGGGTGCTGAATTTATATCTCGAGGCCGTACCCGACATCGTCTTCATGGATATCGAGATGCCCGGGCCGTCTGGCCTGAAAAGCGTGGAGCTGCTGCGCAAATACGACCACGACGCCTATATCCTGATGCTGACTGCCGTCGGCACCACGGCGAATGCTATCGCCGCGAAGGTCAAGGGCGCAAAGGGATTCATGGGCAAGCCGTTCGATCCCGCCCGCGTCGCGCGCGAGGTTGCGCGCTGTCCCACCATCACGCGCGCGTAACGTTACGGCGTCGAGGTTGATGCCTTTGCCTTCACATAGGCTGCAGCACCCGCCGTCATGCGCTGGCTGTCGCGCTTGCGGGCGACTTCTTCGCCGAGTGCCAGCAAGAACGATGTGCGGTCGTTCTCGTATTCGATGCTGTAGCCTTCTTTCTTGCCCATGGGCGTACGCTGCGCGCCGGAGGTCAGCACCAGTGTGGCGCCGCCGCCGAAGTCGTCGCGGCCGAATTCGATGAAGAAGGTTGCGCCGAGGCCGTCGGCCTTGTTTTTGACCTCCAGCACGGGGCGCTCATTCAGCATCAACTTGACCTCCGCCGTGAAATTGCCATCGGCATTCAGGTCGTTGACGATCTTTTGGAGTTCATCCATCTGCTGCCGCTCGCTGTCGCCAAAGGGCTCGTCTTTCTTGGCGTTGCGGTTGAAACCTGCGGAAAACGACTGAAGGGGATTGGCCATGAAAGATGCTCCTGTTTGAAATACAGCGGGCAGGATAACCGCTTTGTCAGTCATTATGCAAATAAATTATAGACTGGAATATCAGAGCTTTGACGCGTTGAACGTGTCGCAGGATTCCATTTTGCCCGAGGTAAAGCCCGTCTGGAACCACTGGTATCGTTGCGCCGAGCTGCCATGGGTGAAGGCATCGGGCACCACGTAGCCTTGCGATTGCTGCTGCAGCCGGTCGTCGCCGATTTGCGTTGCGGCATTCAGCGCTTCCTGAATGTCGCCATCCTCGACCACGCCGAATTGCGACTGCGCGTGATGCGCCCAGACGCCGGCATAGCAATCCGCCTGCAATTCCATCTTGACGGAGAGGGCGTTCGCCGCGCGCTCGCTGCTACGTTCGCGCTGCGCATGCACGCGGTCGGCGGTGCCTTCCAGCTTCTGCACATGGTGGCCGACTTCATGCGCGATCACATAGGCGCGCGCGAAATCACCCGGTGCATTCATCTTGCGTTCCATGTCGCGGAAGAAGGAGAGGTCGAGATAGACTTTGCGGTCGAGCGGGCAATAAAACGGCCCCATCGCCGCCTGCGCATAGCCGCATTGTGAATCAACCGCGCCGGAAAAGAGCGTCAACACGGGTGCCTGATAAACCCCGCCGCGCGCCTGAAACACCTGGCCCCAGACGTCTTCGGTATTGCCGAGGACGGCGGCGGTGAAATCCTTCTGCTGCGCTTCTTCCTCCGGCGACAGCGCGACCTGCCCCGGCACCATCATGCGGCTCGCGCCCTCGATCACCAATCCGGTCGGGTCGCCGCCCAGCAGGTAGACGATAAAGGCCATGAAGAGCAATCCGCCGCCCGAGCCCGCCATGCCAAGACCGCCGGAGTAAGTGCCCCGGCGGTCATCGACATTGCTGCTGCGGCGGAGGTTTTCCCAACGCATGTTGTTTACCTCGGCTCCGGTACGCGTGATTTCACGTTTTCCGAATTTTCGCCTTGGCGCTCGTCATGCCCCGGAATTTTCTGCTCCGCAGGGTAGGAGGGGCGCTGGCTGCCGCCGCCCGGCTTGTCATTTGCGCCGGGCGGTTTGGCAGAGCCTGTGGTGTCGGTCGTGTTACGCACGGGATTCATCACCCTCGCGTACGGCCATTTTCTTGATGGCAGGTTTTTTCTTCTTGGATGCGGCTGCGGGGCTGTCAATCACGCCGCGCGAACCGGCAACCAGCTTATGTTCGGCATCGGTCGGGATGCCTTTTTCCATCATCGCCTGCTTGCGGGCGAGGATCATGGAGCCGAGCGCCTCGAAATCGACTTTCGTCTCTTGGGCTTTCGGCATCATCAGGTTTTCCTCTTCCTTGATGTGGTGCTTGA
>JAQSWE010000100.1 GCA_029266795.1 Alphaproteobacteria bacterium
CAGTTGTGAAATATCGCGGTCCGTCACCTCGACCACGGTCGAGCGGCCCGCAGGGTTGTTGCGGTCGGGTTCGATAAACTCGACATATGTTTTCATCGGCGGTTGCATAATGCCGAATATAGGGGATTCTACCGCCCGCATAAAGCCAAATTAAGCAGGTGCAGCCAGCGCGCTTTTAGCCGGATTTTCTGGCCTTTTGGACGTAAGGGACCTGAAAATAGTCATAGCCGAAATCATGCTTCAGGTGCTTTTTCAGGATGGACTGCAACAGCGCCATATCGGCATCCGAATAGACGGTATCGCCGACACCGTCATGGCGCAGGGCGCGCTGCTCGATCCGCGGGTCATGATGCGCCTCCATGAAATCCTTGGCCCCAGCATTCGCGCCCGCCTGCAGCGAAGCTTCGGGCAGGTCGAGTGCAAAGTGACGCGCGATATTGCGCAGGCCGGCGATGCGGTCCGCCGCGAAATCTTCGTAGCGCTGCACCATCACCTTCTGGGGGAAGCGCGCGGCGACATCGCCCCAGCGGTTCAGGAAGCGTATATACCACCACGCGTCGCAGTAAAAGCGGTCGCCGCGCGGATCGCCGGCGACATATTCGCTGAACGTCACGTTATATTTGTGTTTCCACTTCTCGTAGTTGGACACCAGCACGTCGCGGATGTCGCGCACGACAAGGGCATAGGGTGGGGTCTTCAGCAGGCTGTTGACCAGCTTCGACGAGAGCGCATAGGGCGGGATCGAATGCGTGCTGGCGATGCGCGGCAGGTTCGGGTATTTGCGCGCGTGCTTGGGGTGGCCGATCAGGTCGTTCGATTCCATCGCCGCATTGTTGAAATATTTCGGCGGCGGCACGTCGTAGCGGTGCGCCAGCGCGTGGCTCAGCATCCATTTGATCCAATGCGTGCCGGAATGCTGGCCGGTGACGAGGTAACCTTGGAAATCGCGGTATTTCAGCATCGACATCGCGAACATGTCGCGGTTCAGGCAATGCAACCTGAATGCCATGTCATCTGCACTGTTGTGAATGCTGCGTGCTTGTTCTGTCGCCATCATAACCTGCCCAATATGTGTCAAAAATATGGGGCATCCTAGCATCACGGGCAACGGCCTGACAATCCGTCTTTGCCGGCGGAAAACAGGGTTTTATGGGCGGTTTCTCGGGTAAGACGGGTTGGCGCGGAAGTTTTTCAGCGTGGCTTCGTATCCTGCCTGGACGTCTTTCTTGGGCGCGTTCACGTTGTTTTCGAATATCGCGGGCATCGTGCCTTTGGCGGCGAAGGTGAAGTCGGTGATGATGCTTGCCTGCTGTTCGATGTTGTATTGCAGCAAGTCCTTGCCTTCCAGCACGCTGTAGCGGTAATCGTCATGCCGGTCGGCACCCGGAAAAAAACGGCTGACATTCAGCGCGGTCATGTGAAAGATATTCGGCATCACGCCGTTCTGGTGCTGCCAGACATGCGCGGCCTCGTGCGTCAGGGCGTATTGGATATACGGCTCGGCATTTTTCGCGCCGTAATTATGCAGGTCGACGGTGGTCGACATATAAATCAGGTTGTCACGCGCCACCGCATCCGCGCCCATCCAGTTTAAAAATACGTCGGCCATCGGCGAGGTATGGACGCGTACTTTGTTCAGGTCGATGGAATCTTTATAGACATCCTGCAGCATCGCGGTTTCATCGCGCGTCAGGGGGCGGCCGGGCAGGTTGGGAAGCACAAGACGGTCGGTCACCATCAAGCCACCCGCGATCAGCACTGTGGTGCGCAGCGCCTTCATCCACCATTTCGCCTTGCGGCCGAAAATTTTCGACAGCCAACCTTTGGGCCTTTGCTTCTGATCGGGCGTCATGATGGTCATACGTTGTTGAAACTGTACGCGCGCATCAAGAATACCCGCGATCCGGATTCGCGTCAGCCGAATTCAGGGCAATATAATTACTTGGCGGCGGTCAGATCTAACGTGCTGGTTTTGCCTGTTTTCGGGTCGAAAATCGCGACGCGGTGATGATTGGTGTCGGCAATATACATCTGGCCGTTCAGCTGCAGCACATCGCCCGGTTCATCCAGCGCGCCCTGTTCGATATTCGCGGTGGTTAGCTTGCCCGAGGCGATATCGTAGAGGCGCAGCGTATTGTTATAGGTATCCGCGATCACCACGCGACCGGCGTCTACATCCAGACCTTGCGCATGCTGCATCATCGCCTTCGGGTAAGTGCCGTCCACCAAGCCAAAATCGAACAGCCCGGTGCCGATCAGCGTGCTGACCTGACCTTGTTTTAATTTGCGCAAGGATGACGTTTCCGCATCGACGAAGTAAAGCGTATCGCCGAACGGTGCCAAACCGCTCGGCTGCGACAGCGATGATTCATCGGCGTCGCCGTCATCGATAAACTCCTTGCCGGTTCCCGCCAGCACCGAAACGGTTTTCGCGGTGGTGTCGAGCGTCCAGAGTTGGTGTGTGCCGGCCATTGCAATGGCGAGCGTTTTGCCGTCCGGCAACATCTCCACATCCCAAGGGGATGCCATCGGTGTTTGCAGCGCCTTGTCATCTTTCGCATCGCGGGCGTAGCCTTGTTTTCCCGTGCCTGCCACGGTCGTTACTTTGCCGGTCGCCAAATCGGCATAGCGGATCAGATGGTTGTTGGTGTCGGCGACATAGATGCCGCCCTTCACAACGCCAAAGCCGCGCGGATGGTTGAAAGATGCGGTGGCGAAGTCGCCGTCGCCAGCACCTTCCGTCCCGCTGCCGATGGTGACTTTGATCTTGCCGTCCAGTGTCGCGCCGATGATGCGGTTATGGCCGCTATCGGCGATGAACAGCACTTCGCCCCAGGGCGTATCGCTGCCAAAGCCGAGGCGTGCGGGGAATCTCAGCGCGTCATTTTTTTCGTCCGCCGCTTTCAGCGATGCCAGCGTCGTTGCAGAGGCAGGTTTCGCATCGCCAATCTTCTTCGCGATATCGGCGCGGATTTCATCGTAATGCCCTTCGCCGCGATAACGCGCGACTTCTTCCCCCTTGCCGTCCAGCAGGATTTGCGTCGGCCATGCGTTCACGTCGAACTGGTCCCAAACGTTGAAATTTGAATCGTTGATGACGGGGTGTTCAAGGCCAAAACGTTTTGCGGCGGACAGGATGCGTTCGCTGCCTTTCTCCCCGCTGAACTTCGCCGAATGCACGCCCACCACCAGCAGCTTGTCGCCGAATTCTTTTTCCAGTTTTTTCAGGTCGGGCACGATCTGCATGCAATTGATGCAGCCATAGGTCCAGAAATCCAGCAGCACGAGGCGTCCGCTCGCGTCTTCCGATGTCAGCGCGCGGCTGGAATTCAGCCATTCATTTTTCGCATCGAACAGAATTTCGTACCCCTTTGATGCCGCCTGAACAGGCTGGGGCAACAGGAACAGGACGGTCAGTAGGGCAAACAGAATGCGGCGCATGGGGGTAACTCCTTGAGGTCTTCAATATATCTGTTCGCTAATGCCTGTCGCGTGGTTACATTTCTATATATTATGTAATCTTATGCGCGAAACTTTACGGATTGGAACAATTCGGGTACAAAGAATTAGATTTCGGAAAGTTTTTGAGGATTCTCGTGGTTCAGCGCGTCGGCACAGTCGCCTTTCAGGGCGTGGAAGTCCTCGACATCGATGTCGAGGTGCAGATATCGCCGGGTCTGCCCCAATTCAATATCGTGGGTTTGCCCGATAAAGCCGTCGGTGAAAGCCGCGAGCGGGTCCGCGCCGCCATCCATGCCATCGGCCTGTCTATTCCTGCGAAACGCGTCACCGTCAACCTTGCCCCCGCCGATGTGTTGAAAGAGGGCAGCCATTTCGATTTGCCGATTGCATTAGGCGTTCTCGCCGCGATGGGTGTTTTCCCCGGCGAAGAATTGTCGCATTACACGGTGCTGGGCGAGTTGTCGCTCGACGGTTCGATCCGCGCGGTTGCGGGCGTCTTGCCCGCCGCGATTTCGGCATCGGCGAATGAGCGCGGCATGATCTGCCCCGAGGCTTGCGGCGGCGAAGCGGTCTGGGCGGGAGATCTTGAAGTGCTCGCGCCTGCGAACCTCGTGGCGCTGCTCAATCACATGAAGGGGACGCAAGTCCTCAGCCGCCCGCAGGCGGTGATGGCGAATGACAATACGCAGCGCCTCGACCTTGCCGATGTGAAGGGGCAGGAAAGCGCGAAACGCGCGCTCGAGATTGCTGCCGCTGGCGGCCACAACCTTTTGATGATGGGGCCGCCCGGCTCCGGCAAATCCATGCTTGCGGCGCGGCTGCCCGGCATCCTGCCGCCGCTGTCGCCCGCCGAAGCGCTGGAAGTATCGATGATTCATTCCATTGCGGGCCAGCTGGAGGGTGGACGTTTGATTCAAACACGCCCTTTCCGCGACCCGCACCATACTGCATCGACACCCGCCATCATTGGCGGCGGCATCCGCGCGAAGCCCGGAGAAATTTCGCTCGCGCATCATGGTGTGCTGTTCCTTGATGAATTGCCTGAATTCCAGCGTCAGGCGCTGGAGGCGTTGCGCCAGCCGCTGGAAACCCGCCGCGCGTTGGTATCCCGCGCGAATTATCATGTGACGTTTCCGGCGAAATTCCAGCTGGTCGCGGCTATGAACCCCTGCCGCTGCGGCCATGTCGCCGATCCGGCCTTTGCCTGCGGCAAGGCACCGAAATGCGTCGCCGATTATCAGGCGAAAATTTCCGGTCCCGTGTTCGACCGCATCGACATTCACATCGATGTACCGGCAGTGAAGGCATCGGATTTGTCGCTGCCCCCGCCGCGCGAAAATTCGGCGGCGGTTGCCTTGCGTGTTGATCGCGCACGGCAGATCCAGTCCGACCGGTTGCGCGAACTCAATGCGCCTGCGCATATCCTGACCAATGCCGATGCGGATGGCGATATCCTGACCCGCGTCGCGCCGCTCGATGCGCCGGCCTTGAAACTGCTGACGGAGGCGGCGGAAAAAATGAAGCTTTCCGCACGCGGCTATCACCGCGTCTTGCGCGTCGCGCGCACGATCGCCGATCTTTCGCTGGCGGAACAGATACATGCGACGCATATCGCAGAAGCCCTCAGCTATCGCCGCCTGCGGCAGGATACGTCGCGCGCGGCTTAACCATTCTTTGCTTCCCCATTTTCAAAAGCGGCGATAGACTGTTTTCCTGTCCCGTTTTCCGGAGTCGGCTATGCAGCTCAACCGCCTTGGCAAGATCGAAGAAGAATCCACGCTCAGCGACCTCGACCAGCTGGAGCATGATCTCGAACATGACATCGAAGATGATGTAAACAATGACGCGCCTTCGCCGCGCGTGAACGCTGCCACACCCGCTGCCGCTGTTTCATCTTTCATGGCGCCTGCTAGCCGCAACGCGAAATCGAAATTCGCGGCTGCGCGCGTATCATCTTTCTTCCCCGGCCAGCCCACGATTTCATTGGGCAAACAGGGCGGCGCAGCGCAATCGCTGATGCCGCAAAGCTACATCGAAAAACGCCGCAGCATGAAGGTCGCGGCGAATGATACAGCGCCCGCGGCGCAGAGCAAGTTTGCCGCCGCACCGAAACAGTCGGCTGCCAGGACCACGATTGCCGCGCTGATGTCGCTCGGTAAAATTCCGCTGCAGTTGCTCACCGAACTCGGGCGCTTGCGCTACGCGCGCGAACGCCAGTTCAATTCGCTGCTCCGCCTTGAAAAAGCACTGGGACAGGGGCATGAGAACGGCGAACAATTCCTGCGCCTGCACCCGAACGCGCTCAAGAAACCGTCCTCTTCACCCAAGCCCTGACGCCGGAACCATATCTCTATAAGAATCGTTTTTTAACGGATTCGCGCGGTATCTGGTTATTCCTGCCATGTTATGACCATTATATTATAGCTGTTCAGTCAATAGGTTAGCTATCTTATTAGTCATAAATTAAGCAATCCGCAGTATATTGGTGCTACACTAAAAGAACAGTAAAAGGCCTTTAGATTTTAACGGCTTACCAAGGGAAAAGATCATGTCCGAGTTAGGCGTTGGCAACCAGCAAACCAAACCCGAAGACCTGCAGCAGAAGGACGCGGCCATCAACGGCGCGATCGATGGCGCGGTCAAACACAGCATGAGCAGCTTTACGGGCGCCATGACGATGATGAAGGGCGCCGAACGCGCAAACGATTTCTTCGGCGCGATGTCGAACGTGCAGGGTGATACGCCGAAACAGGAATCCGGTTCGATGTTCGCAGGCTCCGCGCCGCGCCGCAAAAAAGGCTCGCAGACTTTGCAGCAGATGCTGTCCACGACCGATGCGATGGGCCACAAGCTCGACCGCAACCAGATCAAGTCGAAATACGCAGTCGTCAACGCTGCCTGGGCGGGCAAGCGCAAGGGCATGAAGAACGGCTCCGACGCCAACAGCCGCGACTTCGTTGAAGAATTGAATTTGCTGAAGCAGCGCATGGCCTATCTGCCGAGCCTGTTGAAGCAGGATAAGTCGCTCTTACGCGGCTATGGCATGGGCAATATTTACGAAGCACATACGTCTGTGCAGGCGGAAAAAGAAAAGCCGCATACCGATGCGATCATCTCCGGCACGCTCTCCGACATGGACCAGTTCAAGGACAAGTTCAAGTCGCTGGACACGGGCCTGCAAAACCAGGTGATGGCACAGGGCAGCACGCAGACGAAGGCCAAGCTGAAGCCGCTGGTTTCCGCCGCCGCGTCGCAAGGTCCTGCTACGCCCGGACAGCCGTCCTAAAATTTCAAGCGATTAATCCTCGTCGCCGTCGTCATGGTCTTTCTCGCCCTTGGCGAGTGATCGTGCCTTGCGGTTGTAATGCGCAATGCCGAAGGGCAGCGAGAAGAGGTAGACGATTGCCATCGCCGACAGCGTGGGCCACGGCTCGTTGATGAGGAAGGCGATGTACACGCCGCAGAAAGCCAGCAGCGGCATCTTCATGCGCACAGGAATCCGGATCTGCTTGCTCGACAGCGTCGGGAAATTGCTCACCATCATGCCGGCCACCACCACCAGCCACAGCGCGATCAGCTGCGGATCGCGCAAATAAACAAGCGCGGCTGAATCGAAATCATTTCGTTTGTCGGCCATGAAACCGATGATCATCGGGAAGATGGCAAGGCCCGCGCCGAGCGGCGAGGGGACGCCGACGAAGTATTTCGTCAGCGGGTCGTTCGGGTCCTTGTCATCCGACAGTATATTGAATTTGGCGAGGCGCAGCGCAACCGACATCGCGAAGACAAGCGCGACCGGCCAGCCCCAGCGCGGCAGGTTATCGAGCGTCCACAGGTAAACGATGATCGCGGGCGCAACGCCGAAATTCACGAAATCGGAAAAACTGTCGAGCTCCGCGCCAAGCTTGCTCTGCGCTTTCAACAGGCGCGCGGCTGCACCGTCGAAAGCATCCATGAAGGCCGCAACCACGATCGCCAGCACCGCCATATCCCACCGCTCTGCAATCGCAAATTTGATCGATGTCATGCCGCAGGCCATCGCGGCCAGCGTCAGGATGTTCGGGATCATTTTATGAAGCGGCAGCTTTTTCGGGCGGGCGTGCTTTTCCATGGCTCTACCTTAGTTGACCGGGTTCCGGCATTCCGCAAGGCGCTGCGCTTCTTTTGCATGCACGTCGGCGATCACGCTTTCGCCGCCGACCATGCGCTGGCCGACGCTGACGAGCGGCTGGACGCCGGGCGGCAGGTAGATGTCGACGCGGCTGCCGAAACGGATCAGGCCGTAGATATCGCCCGCGCGCGCCTGCTGGCCGGCAACCGATTTATTGATGATGCGGCGCGCAACGAAGCCCGCTATCTGCACGAAAACGATGGAAGACGGATAATCTTTCATTTTCAGCAGCACGGTCGAGCGCTCGTTCTCGAGGCTCGCCTTGTCGAGGTCGGCGGAGAGGAACTTGCCGGGATGGTAGACAACTTTGCGGATCTCGCCATCGGCCGGCACGCGGTTCACATGCACGTCGAAGACGTTCAGGAACACGCTCACGCGCGTCGTGGTCGCGGCATCCAGGAGCGCGTCGCCGGTCACTTGGCCCGCTTGCGCCTTCATGTCCTCAAGCTCCGGCGGCAGCGCGACTTCCTGAATGAGGCTGACGATGCCGTCACCGGGGCTGATGATCAGGCCTTCGCGGACGGGCGTGTAGCGCAGCGGGTTGCGGAAGAAATAAACGCACCACAGCGTCAGCACGAGGCCGATGAAGCCGAACGGCGCCCAGACCATGGCGAGCAGCAGCGTGACGACCGCGAAAATACCGATGAAGGGGTAGCCTGCCGGATGGATGGGCACGAACAGGACTTTTTTGATCAGGGGGAGCAGGTCGTTCATTTTCTTTCCTTACAGAAATCTGCCCGACACGGGCGGGTAGCGGCGTATTGTGCTGTGGAATGATTTGGAAACAAGTATTATTTAATTCACATAACATATATGCAATCGTGATGGACAGGCGGCGGGCTTTCTTCCTATCGTAGCCAACATGACGTCTATGCGGGCTGCTGGCCCATGCCGGCATCCGCCTTGTTTATGGCGGTGGCCGCGCGGGGCTGATGGGGCTGGTGGCCAAGGCCTGCTTCGAGGGCGGCGGTGAAGTCGTCGGTATTATCCCCGCCCATGTGCAGGAAAAGGAAATCCTGAACAAGGATGTCACCGAAATGCACATTGTTGACAGTTTTCACACACGAAAACGCATGATGGTCGAAAAATCGGATGGTTTTGTCATTTTGCCGGGCGGTTTTGGCACGTTGGACGAGGTTTTCGAGGTTTTAACCTGGAAATATTGCGGCCTCCATGCAAAACCAGTAGTTTTTGTGAATATTTCCGGCTTTTATGACCCGCTTCTGGCGACAATCGACCATATGATCGGCACAGGCTTTTCCCAAAGCTGGCATCGCGGCCTCTTCCGCGTTGTAGAGGCGCCGGAAGACGTCGGCGGCGCGCTGGCGGAGCAGATATCCCTTCCGGGCGTGGCGAGCGACAAGCTCTAGATTTTTCGGAATATACCCATAATACCCGCGTGGAAAATAAAGATTTTCTTCGCTAATTTAAGTTTAGAATGAGAGTCGAGACAAGACCGATACTTCAAGGGTGGTACCGGTATTTCGAGGGCGACCCCGAAATCACGCGCGCCGTCGACAGCTATACCGGCGTCTTCGACGAAAACACCTGCCACAAGATTTACAAGCGCTATCTCGGCCCCGGTGCGCGCGACGAAGCCGTGCGCAAGGTCAGCGATCAGGTGCAGCAGGCGATCACCGAACTCGCGACCATGCTGGGTTCCGTCCAGACGGCGACGACCGAATACGGCGAAAACCTCGGCGATGTCAGCACGCAGATCGCGGAGGCCCGCAGCATCGAGGATTTGGGTGCCGTCGTGAGCGGCATCATCCAGGAAACGAAGGTGATGGTGGAGAAAAACCAGCAGCTGGAAAGCAAGCTGGAGACCTCATCGGAGCAGGTAAGCGAACTCAAGAAAAACCTCGATAACGTGAAGCGCGAGGCACTGACCGACGGCCTCACGGGCGTTGCCAACCGCAAGGCCTTCGACAAAAACATCCTCGACATGATCGAAGAAGCGACCGCGAATGCGACGCCGATGGTGCTGATCATGATCGACATCGACTTTTTCAAGAAATTCAACGATACCTACGGCCACCAGGTCGGCGACCAGGTGTTGAAGCTGGTCGCGCGCACGCTGGTCGACAACGTCAAGGGCCGCGACTTGGTGTCGCGCTACGGCGGCGAGGAGTTTTCGGTGCTGCTGCCCGAAACGCCGCTATCCGCCGGCATGAAGGTCGGCGAGATGCTGCGCAAATCTGTCGAAAGCAAGGAAGTCGTCAACAAGACCAGCAATGAAAACCTCGGTCGCATCACGCTCTCGATGGGTGTTGCCGAATACCTGCCGGGCGAGAGCATCTCCCGCGTGATCGAGCGCGCGGACGAGGCGCTGTATAAATCCAAGAAGACCGGCCGCAACCGCGTCACTCCCGCCGATCACCCCGAAAACATCATGGCAACGCTGCAGGCAGCGCCCGCTGTCGCGCTGAAAGATTCCACGATCAAGGAATGATTAGCGACGGCGTTTCTTGCCGCCGCCTTTTTTTCCGCCACGGCTCCCGCCGTTTCGATCACGGCTGCCGCCGTCACGACGCTTTTCATCTTTCCGGTAGTTTTGTCCGCGATTGCGGCCATGCGCGGGGCGATTGCTCGTACCGCCCGTTTCGCCACCGTCGATGACCTCGAACACCGTCGACCCACGAAGCGGATCGGCCTCGATCAGGCGCACGATCACGGGATCGGTCAGGCGGAAACTGCGGCCTGTGTTCTTGCCGACCAGCGCGTGGCGCTTTTCGTCATGAACATAGAAATCGCGGGGCAGATGGCTCATCGGCACGATGCCGTCCGCACCGGTTTCATCCAGCTGCACGAAGATGCCGAAATGGGTCACGCTGTTGACGCGGCCCTTGAACTCCTTGCCGATGTTTTTCGACAGGAACTGCGCGGTGAAGCGGTCCATCACGTCGCGCTCCGCCACCATCGATCGGCGTTCGGTCAGCGAGATATGCTCCGCCGCCGCGTGCAAATCGCCCGCCTCGTCATCCGTCAGGCCGCCCGGGCCAAAGCCATAGGCGCGCACCAAAGATCTGTGAACCAGCAAATCCGCATAGCGGCGGATCGGCGAGGTGAAGTGCGCGTATCTGTCGAGCGCCAGACCAAAGTGACCAAGGTTGTCGGGGCTATACACCGCCGCACTTTGCGTGCGCAGCAGCATCATATGGACAAGGGTCTTGTCTTCCTTTTCCGCCGACAGCTTCAGGATATGGTTCAGCGCCTTGGGTTGCAACTGGTCGGATTTAGGCAGCGAGTATCCCAGTTCTTTCAGGAATTCCCGCGTTGCTTCCAAACGATCATAAGCGGGGCGGTCATGGACGCGGTAGACGCAAGGTGCGTCTTTTTTCTCGAGCGCTTCCGCCGCCGCCACGTTCGCAAGGATCATGAATTCCTCGATCAGCTGGTGTGCCGCAAGGCGCTCGCGCGGCACGACAGCGGTGAGGAAACCCTTCGCATCGATCAATGCCTTGCGCTCCGGCAGGTCAAGCTCCAGCGCGCCGCGTTCTTCGCGCGCGCGCTTCAGCAGGCTGTAGGCCTGATAAAGCGGCTTGATGACCTTGTCCATCAGCGGGCCGGTCACATCGTCCGGATTGCCGTCATGTGCGGCCTGCACCTGCTCATAGGTCAGGCGCGCGGCGGATTTCATCAATCCGCGCACGAATTTCCAGCTCGTCATGCGTGCATTGGAATCGATGCGCATATGCACGGCCAGACAGGCGCGGTTCACATGCGGGCGCAGCGAACAAAGATCGTTGGACAGTTGCTCCGGCAGCATCGGCACAACGCGGTCGGCGAAATAGGTCGAGTTGCCGCGCTCATACGCGTCCTTATCCAGCGCCGATCCGGGGCGCACGTAATAAGAAACGTCGGCAATCGCCACCATCAGGTGCCAGCCGCCCGGATGATCGGGATCGGGTTCAGCAAACACAGCGTCGTCGAAATCGCGGGCATCGCTGCCATCGATGGTGACGAGCGGGATATGGCGCAGGTCGGTGCGGCCTTCCTCCAGCGTCGGCTCTTTCAGCTTTTCTGCTTCTTCCAGTGTCTTCTTGGTGAAGACGGTCGGGATGCCGTGCGAATGGATGGCGATCAGGCTGATCAGGCGCACATCGTCTTTGTGGCCGA
>JAQSWE010000101.1 GCA_029266795.1 Alphaproteobacteria bacterium
AGGACGCGAAGAAACTGCTGGAAGCGGCATTGGCGCAGAACCCCAAGGCGCTGGACGGTTCGGCTTATACCACGCTCGGTTCGCTTTACTATCAGGTGCCCGGCTGGCCGATCGGCTTCGGGGACGAAGACAAGGCGGAAAAATTCCTGAAACAGGCACTCGTCCTGAACCCCGACGGCATCGACCCGAATTATTTTTACGGCGACTTCCTGCTGAAGCAGAAAAAATATGACGAAGCCGTAACGGTGCTGAACAAGGCACTGGCCGCCCCCGACCGTCCGGGCCGCGCTGCCGCCGATGCCGGCCGCCGCAAGGAAATCAAGGCCGCGCTCGCCAAGGCCGAAGAAAACGCCGGTAAAAAGTCGAAAGATTCAGGCTACAACTAAAAACTTCCCCAAAGAAAACGGGCCGCGCATCAAACGCGGCCCGTTTTTTTATGACTTGCGTCAATGTTACTTCGTCACATGCCGCAGCGTCGGGAAAGCGATGACGTCGCGGATGCTGGCGGAATTGGTCAGCAGCATCACGAGGCGGTCGAGCCCGATGCCGAGGCCGCCCGTGGGGGGCATGCCGTATTCCAGTGCCTCGACGAAATCCTCGTCCAGCATCTGGGCTTCGTCGTTGCCTTTTTCGCGTGCCGACATCTGGTCCTTGAAGCGGGCGAGCTGATCGAAGGGGTCGGTCAATTCCGAAAACGCATTCGCGATTTCCCAGCCATTCGCATAGCTCTCGAAACGCTCGGTGAGGTTTTCATTGGTGCGGTGGACTTTCGCGAGCGGCGAGATGTCTTTCGGCAGGTCAACGATATGGATGGGCTGGATCAGCTCCGCCTCCACCTTTTCGGCGAAGATCGCTTCCACCACCTCGCCCCAGTTGGAGCCGGGTTTCGTGGGGATGCCGAGCAATTTGGCTTTTTCAGCCGCAGCAGCCGCATCGGGGATGGTCGTGAAATCGACGCCGGTTTTTTCCTGCACGAGTTCGACCATCGTCTTGCGGGCCCAGGGCGCCTTGAAATCAATCTCGCGGTCGCCGAACGATACTTTCGTCTGGCCGTGGTTGACGGCCTTGCAGGCGCCTTCAACGATGCGCTCGGTCAGCGACATCATGTCGTTGTAATCGGCATAGGCCTGATAAATTTCAACGGAAGTGAATTCGGGGTTGTGCTTGACCGAGATGCCTTCGTTGCGGAAGCAGCGGTTGATTTCGAACACGCGGTCGAAGCCGCCGATGACAAGGCGTTTGAGGTACAGTTCCGGCGCGATGCGCAGGTAGAGCTTCATGTCGAGCGCGTTGTGGTGGGTCGAGAAAGGCTTCGCGTTCGCGCCGCCCGCGATCGGGTGCAGCATGGGGGTTTCGACCTCCATGAACTGTTCGCCGGTCAGGATCTGGCGCACATAGGCGATGATCGCGCTGCGCTTGCGGAAGGTCTCGCGGCTGCCTTCGTTGGTGATGAGGTCGAGGTAGCGCTGGCGATACTTGATTTCGGTGTCGTGGATGCCGTGATATTTCTCCGGCAAGGGACGCACGGATTTCGACAGCATTTCCAGTTTCTCGGCATTGATCGTCAATTCGCCGGGGGGCGTGCGGCGCACGATGCCTGTCACGCCGATGATGTCGCCGATGTCGTAAAATTTCAGCTGCTCCAACAGTTCGGGCGGCAGGCTTTGCTTATGGGAGAAAATCTGGATCTTGCCGGTCGCGTCGCGCAGGTCGATGAACATGCCCGAATTGCGATACGCCATGATGCGGCCCGCGACCGACACGCGCTCTTCCGTCATCGCGCCGTTTTCCAGCTTCTCGTGCTTCTTTTGCAGGTCATCGGCAAAGGCCGACACGTCGAAGCGATAGGGGAAAGGGTTCACGCCCCGCGCCTGCAGGTGCTTCAGGTTTTCGATCTTCGCCTCGACCAGCGCGTTGCTGTCGGTCACCTGTTGGGGCGCGGCGGGTTTCTGGGACATGATCGTTTCCTTTAATAAATTACTTTTCCAGCACCATATCGTAATGCGGAATGCCGGCTTCAAGATATTCATGGCCGCGGGTGCGGAAGCCGAGCTTTTCGTAGAACGGCACGGCATAGGCCTGCGAGGCCAGCTTGAACAGCTGAATATCGCCGTTTTTGCGCAGTTCGTTCAAGATGTATTTCATCAAAACACGGCCCACGCCCTGCCCGCGGAAGTCCTTAATAATCGCGACCCGCTCGATTTTGGCGGCCGAGCCGATCAGCCGGACGCGGCAGGTGCCGATCAGGTTGCCGTCGGCCCGCACGCCGAACTGACGGGCGGAGGGGTCGAGGCCGTCGGATTCAAGGTCGGCGGGGACATTCTGCTCCGACACGAAGGCAACCTTGCGGATCTCCATGCATGCGGCAAGGTCCTCGGGCGACGTCACGGGAAAACATTTTAGCTGCATATTTGAACGCCCTGCCTTAATTCAGGCAAAGGTACATAAAACAAAGGCTTAACGCAAGGACGGCGTTATGCCGACAGCTTCGCCCGCAGCGGCTGGTTCACGAGGCGGTACAGCTTGGGTTTCAGCTTCATTTTTTCGTCCGCTGCGTATTGCAGGGCGTCATTCCAGCTGGCGTATTTCTTCACGAAAGCCTCGGCCTTGGCGACATCGCCGTCGAGTTGCAGCTGGACGACCTCGGCCAGCATCTGGCGGCCCGCCTCGCCCATCTTTTCGGGGACGATTTTCAGCTTGCCGCCCTTTTCGAACTCGATCGCGCCTTTTTCACGGAAATAATTCATCTGCATGATGGAGCGGGAACGGTGCGCCTCGTCTTCGGAGGGCTGTTTCGTGGGCAGCTCGCCCGCCGCCCAGGTCAGGTAAATCGTGTTCGCCTGTTCTTCGGTGAATTTGCCGATACGGACAAAGAAATCGGTCATGGCGATAGATGCCACATCCGCCTTGTTTTCCTCCAGCATCGAGCCGAATTTCCCAAGGCTGCCTGATTTGTCACGGCCGTCTTTCGTCGCGCGAGGCCCGAGCGAGTGCGCGAGTTCATGCCCGACGGTGAACAGGAAGTCGGCATTATTGTCGTGCCATTTATGCTGCGCCGGGTCGATCAGGGCATCGAGGAATTTCTGCTCCGCCACCGGATCGCCGCCCTGACGCACCTGACGGTGGAACACGAGGCGGTTGCCCTCTTTCAACTCAACGGCGAGCTTGTCGGAATTCGGCAGGTTCTGCGCAATCGTGATGCCGCCGCGCACCGCCGCATAATCGCCAGTAATGGCGACGAGGTCGACATCGGCGAAGGTCATCTTGCTGCCGCCGTCTTCGGTCTGCTGCTTGTACTGGTTC
This sequence comes from Alphaproteobacteria bacterium, assembly GCA_029266795.1. Taxonomy (GTDB): domain Bacteria; phylum Pseudomonadota; class Alphaproteobacteria; order Micavibrionales; family UBA2020; genus JAPWJZ01. The sequence goes on from JAQSWE010000101.1 coordinate 3,304, forward strand.
GTATGGGGCATCTCGGCGGCGAAGGCCTCCAGATGCTTGCGGTAATCGGCGATTTCGGCGTAGCTGTCTTTATTCACGATACCGACGCGGGTGCCGATAGAATCCTTTGCTTTTGCCTTGATGCCGTTCTCCGCCAGCACCTTCTGCACACGCGCATCCGACGCCACTTCCGCACTCATGCGGTCTTCATAATTTTCACGGCCCACCGTGAATTCCAGCGGGCTGTCCTCGAGGTTCGAGATCCAAGCCTTATCCGCTTTAAACGCCATTTCGGGGTCGCTGTCATTGACCAGAGCCTGTGCCTGCCAGCGCAGGTATTCGGCGAGGCCCTTGTGATCTGTCTCTTTCGCCGCCGCCAGCAATTCGCGTGCAGCCCCTTCCATTTCGGTGCGGAAGGCGACCGAATAGGGAACGGCGTTCAAGCGGTTGCCGTCGCGCCGCACGACGGTGTTGTTGGAGAGCAGCGCGGAAGCCTGTTCGGGGTTCGCGACGATATAATCGGCGAGTTCTTTTTTCGTCAGGTCCTGCGGATAGAAATTCTTGCCGGGCTGCAGTTTTTTGTCCTTGAACAGGCGCAGCGGCTTCGTCTTCGCCGAATACATGTCGCTGCCTTCAAGCCCGTTATGCAGGTTGAACAGCTGCAGCGATTGCTCAGCACGCTTGTCGCCTGCTTTTGCTGCCGCTTCCAGCAGTTCGCGCGCGCGCATGTTGTCGGGATGGTCTTGCTTCAGGAACACGATGTCGAGGAAGTTCGCAGCCTTGACCAGATGCGCCAGCGCCTTCTGGTTCGCGGGCGATAGCTGGTCGAATGCCGCATCGGGCAATGTGAAATCAAGCGTCCGCGTTTTTTCATTCACGATGTCGTCCAACCGCTTGCGCCCGATGCCATAGGTGAACTCGCCGTTTTCGCCGAGGCTGGCGCGGTTGAACTGCGCCTTGGGCGAGTTTTTATCGGGTGCGGTCATGTGAAATCCTCTATGCCGGAAAAAATATTATGGAATAAAGTGCCAGATTCTGCGCCATTCCGTCAATATAATTACAAATTGCAAAAGCCGCCCGCCGCCATATAATAGAGCCACAATTTCAAATTTATTATTTTAAATGAGGGGCATAACCATGGCCAGCCTGAAAGAAATCCTGAAAGCCGCTGCCGATTATCCCAAAGAGATTTACGACCGCATGACAGGCAGCCGCGAAAAAGAACTCGCCCGCCTCCGCCGCGAGACCGAAACCATCCAGCAGGAAACGGCTGAGATCATCGGCAAGGTAAAAGACGCGATCGAACTTGGCACCTTCAAGGCGCGCAAGGCGTCGGAATATTTCAACGATGTCGCGGCGAAACACCCCGAAATTTCCGAAGAATACAAACGTCTCGCCAAAATCGCGGCGACCGTTGATGTGGCGCGCATGAAGGGCCATATCAATGCTTATGGCCCGGGCGAAGAAGCGAACAAGCAATGGCATCTGGTGCGCGAGCGTTACGCGGATGAAATCAGCCAGTATGCCGGCAAGAAAATCGACGAATTCATCGAGGCCGATCCCGCACGTTGGGACCGGATCGAGAAATCCTTCCCCGACCTCGCGGCGAAGCTCAAGCCCCCTGCCCCCTGATCGCGGCAGCCGATTAAAGTGGCTGATACCTGCAGTTTCAGGTAAAACAAAACGAGAACTGTTTTGAAAGATTCCATGACGCAGGCCGTTGTCGAACAGCGGGCGACCAAACGCCCTTTGATCCCGAAAGCACCCGTGCTGGCGCTGGCGGGGATGAGCCTGTATTGCCTGACGCTGGACGGCGAGCTGAAGAAAATCACCGATACGGAGGCTAAAGCCCTTTGCGCGCGCACCATGCCCATCCTGTGTAACGGGCCGCAGATTGCGGGGCGGCTGCAGGTGGAGCGGTTTCCCGCTTACGACGTGCTGGAACTCTTCGCCTTCGTCCATCCGGGGCGGTTCTGCGTGCCGACGCCGCGCGGGATCATGAAGGCGCTCAGCCTGATGGAACCGACGGAGCCGGAAGACCAGTGCCTTGCGCTCCGCGACGCCATCCGTCATTTGCTGGCCGATCTTGCCAATGCCGCACCCAACGAAAAATCCGACCCAGCAGGGATTGCCGCAGTCATGGGCCGCATGGGCAGCCTGCTGGCGGGCGACGACAGCCCTGCTGTTGCGCAAAATACCGGTGGCTGGCCGTGGACCCCGGTTGTGCTGGCCGCGCTGGGCCGCGATGAAAATCCGCCGACCCGAGCCGAAATGCGCGCGGCGGTCAAAATCTGGGACAAGCTGCCCGAATGGTCGATCCATGCGCCGGAGCCTGCGCCCGGGCATGTTGGCGTGGACAAGCACGAGGTAGAAGACCGCCTGCGCCAGCTGACCAAACGCCCGAGCGTGGAGGACCGCCCCCAGCAGCGCGATTACGCAACCGCCCTCTCCCGAGCTTTCCAGCCCGTCGATGATGAAGGCGAAACGCATGTGGTTCTGGCGGAGGCCGGCACAGGCACGGGGAAGACGCTCGGCTACCTCGCGCCCGCGACTGTCTGGGCGGAAAAAAATGGCGGGCCGGTCTGGGTTTCCACCTATACCCGCAACCTTCAAAGACAGGTTGATGCCGAACTCGAAAAACTCTACGACGACCCCGTCGAAAAAGCGCGCAAGGTCGTGACACGCAAAGGCCGTGAGAATTACCTGTGCCTGCTGAATCTGGAAGACGCCGCCCAATCACAAGGCGCAGCCATCAACGACCTGAGCGCCATGGCGCTGGGATTGATGACGCGCTGGGCAGCGGTGACGTCGGACGGCGACCTGATGGGCAAGGATTTCCCCGGCTGGCTGACGGGGCTGATGGGCTGGAGCCGCATGGCGGCCTTTGCCGACAAGCGCGGCGAATGCATCTATTCCGCCTGCCCGCATTTCAACAAATGCTTCGTCGAAAAAAGCATCCGCAAATCGAAACGCGCCGATATTGTGATCGCCAACCACGCGCTCGTCATGCACCAGACGGCATCCAGCGGCCCCGATGATGTGCTGCCGGGGCGTTATATCTTCGACGAAGGCCACCATATTTTCGAAGCCGCCGACAGCGCCTTTGACGCGCAGTTGAACGGTCAATGGACCGCCGATCTGCGCCGCTGGATTCTGGGGTCGGAAACCGGCCAGAAAACCCGCGCGCGCGGATTGAAGCGCCGCATCGAGGATATCGTGGCGGGCGACGACGAAGGCTTGAAACTCGTCGAGGAGATTCAGGAAGCCGCCAGATCGCTGCCCGGCCCGCAATGGCGGCAGCGCATGGCGGAGAAAAACCCGAAAGGTGTTGCCGAGCAATTCCTGCTCGTCTGCCGCGAACAGGTCTATGTCCGCACCAAGGAACATGGCGGCTATTATTCGCTGGAAACGGCGGCGATGCCGCCCGTGCCGGGATTCCTTGAATCCGCCCGCGCGCTGGAGGCGAAACTGGTCTCCTTGCAAAAGCCGATGAACCAGCTGATCGCGCTGCTGCAAAAAAAGCTGGAGGACGAGGCGGAGGCGCTCGATAGCGCAGCCCGCGAACGCATCCATTTCATTCGCAACAGCCTCTACCGCCGCGCGCAATACGAAGTCGGCGGCTGGGTCGGCATGCTGATGGCGCTGCGCAATCCTGTGCAGGACAACGGCAAGCCCGAATTCGTCGACTGGCTGGAGGTCTCCCGCGAGGGGGGCAAGGATTCGGATGCCGGCTATTACCGTTATTACGTCGACCCCGCCAAGGTTTTCGCCGAAGTGCTGAAACCGCATGCACACGGCATCGTGATCACTTCTGCCACCTTGCGCGACACAACTCTCGACGACCGCGAGGGATGGGTGAGTCCGAAAGCGCGCACGGGATCGGCTGTATTATCGCCCAATGACGGCGCGCGGCTGTTCAACGTGCCATCGCCCTTCGATTACGCGAGCCAGACGCGCGTAATCGTGGTGGGCGACGTCAAAAAAGAAAATCCCGGCGAAGCGGCGGCGGCCTTCCGTGAATTGTTCAAGGCATCCGGCGGCGGTGCGCTCGGTATTTTTACTGCCGTACAAAGATTGCGCGCCGTGTATGACAAGATCGCGCAGCCGCTCGAAGAATCCGGCCTGCATCTCTATGCGCAGCATATCGACCCGCTCGACACCGGCACGCTGATCGATATTTTCCGTGAGGAAGAAAACGCCTGCCTGCTGGGAACCGACGCAACACGCGACGGCATCGACGTACCGGGCCGCAGTCTACGCTTAGTCGTTTATGACCGCGTGCCCTGGCCACGCCCGACCATCCTGCACAAGGCCCGCCGCAACCATTTCGGCAAGGACCTCGACGATATGCTGACACGCTTCAAGCTGAAGCAAGCCTATGGCCGCCTCATCCGCCGCGCCGATGACAAGGGCGTCTTCGTCATGCTCGACGGCGCGCTCCCCACCCGCCTGCTCTCCGCCTTCCCCGACGGCGTCGAAGTGCAGCGCATCGGGCTCAAGGAGGCGATCGAGATGACGCGCGAGTTTTTGAAGGAGTGACAATGCTCAGTTTTGAATTAATCAAGCCAGCAAACGCTACAGCGATTCAGGTTTGTTGCGATGAAGAGGGTCTTGAAGAATTAATTTCCGCTTTACAGCGGCTGAAGCATCAAGGCCATGTCCATCTCTGCTCACCTTTGGCAGGAGGAAAAATACTGTCAGACCAAACGATCCATGGCAAAGACGCTATCGGCGAAGTGATTGTCACACTCATCTAACCTTCATCCCCGCTCGCGCTGGGATGAAGGGGATTATAGCGAAAGATATATTTAAGACTGCGTCGCGAATTGCTTCTTCGCTTCGGCCAGATGCAGGTTGTATTCGCGTTCCAGGTTGCCCATGTCGGAATCCATTTCGCGGGCGTCGAAATCGGCCTTTACCTTGCGCAGCACGTCCCTGATGCCGGGTTCGTCGAAATCGGCATCGATCACGTCGCCGACGTATTTTTCAACCGCTTCCGGATCGGTGATGCCCAGCTGGGCTGCGGCCCATTTGCCGAACAGCTTGGTCGCCCGCATCTGCACCTTGAAGCGCAGCTCTTCGTCCATCTTGAACTTGTTCTCGAAAACTTTTTCGCGGTCGTCCATAGAAGAAGTCATGGCGTGGGCTCCTTGATTGGGTGTAGTTTCTTATTACATTAAGCGTAT
>JAQSWE010000102.1 GCA_029266795.1 Alphaproteobacteria bacterium
CAGTCAACACATGCTGCAGTTGCTGCGATTGAAAGCATTACCAAGATCATCGAACGCTGCAACCTGATTCAGACGACCATCAGCTCAGCGGTAGTGGAACAGGATGCTTCCACCAACGAAATTACTCGTAACGTGACAGAAGCGGCACACGGTACATCTGATGTGTCGCACAACATTACAGCGGTGATGAAGGCAGCCGAGGTGACCGGCGAAGCGTCGACGGCGATGCTGGACGAGTCCAAGAAGCTGTTGCAGGAAGCGGATGTATTACGCTCCGAAGTCCTCAAATTTCTCGGAAACGTCCGGTCGGCTTAACCCCTATTCCGCCTCGCGCGCCGCACGCCGCTCCTCGATCCACTTAAGCGCTTTGTCTACATTTTGCAGCAAAACGCCTTCGGTTATCGGCTTGATAATATAGCTCAGCGCGCCGGCCTTGATTGCGCCGGCAATCATTGCCTTGTCGTCCTGCATGGACACGACGAACATCGCGACATCGTCATAGCGGCGGTCTTCCCGCCATTCCTCCATCAGCGAGACGCCGCTCCTGCCCGGCATTACCCAGTCGAGGAATACAATATCGTATCGCAACGCATCCATTTTCTCGTATGCCTGCGTCGAATTTTCTGCCTCATCGACATGGATGAAGCCGAATTTCGTCAACATCTCACGCATCAGGTTGCGCTGCATCCTGCTGTCGTCGACGATCAAAACCCTTAAATAACCGATTTTGCTTTTTGGCATGGCTTCCTCCTACTTCATCAACTTTATGTCGTTGTTCATTTGCGTATCTCTTTCGGCGCAGCGACGGCAGCGACCGGAACATGGACACCCGGCATATCCGTCGACAATTTTAACTTGGAACCCAAACCTATCGATGATTCGCAGGCGCCAAGAAGGATATACCCTTCGGGATTCAAACGCTCGGTCAGGCGGTCGAGCACGGATTTTTTTGTCGGCGTATCGAAATAGATCAGGACGTTTCGGCAGAAGATCACATCGAAACGTCCCATCGTCTCCATCGGCTTCAGTAAGTTGAACTTACCGAAGCGCACCATCTGTTTCAACTCGCTCTGTACGCGCCACTTGGTGTTTTCCATCGTAAAGTGGTCGAGGATGATTTTCATCGTCAGGCCGCGCTGGATGTCAAAATGGGAATAAACACCTTCTTGAGCATGTGCCAGCGCGTCATCTGCGATATCCGTCGCCATCACCTGTACGGTCCATCCCGGATAATCCTTGAGGAATTCGCGCGCGACCATGGCGATGGAATATGGCTCCTGCCCAGTCGAACAAGCGGCTGACCAGATACGGATGGACTTCGTGGCAGCATTGCGGCGTATGAGTGCCGGAAGAATGATATTTCGCAAATGTGTGAACGGCAGATTATCGCGGAAAAATGACGTCTCCTTGGTTGCCATCGCCTGTACGACCAATGATACCATGCGTGCATCTGGCTTTCGGCGCAATTCATCGGTGAAAGCATGCAGCGTCGCGAAACCAAGACTTTTAGCCACTGGGTCGAGACGCGTGGTGAGGAGATAGGTCTTGTCCTGTGACAATGATAAGCCAGAATGCTCAATCAGTAATTTTTGGTAATAGAGGAAATCTTCACCGTTCATGAAACACCTCGCGGTGTCACATCCAGCAAGGTATTACGCACGGCGCGCGCGAGGCCGGATACCGGCAGGATAGCACTCGCCAGTCCCGCATTCGCGACGCTGCCCGGCATACCCCAAACGATTGAGGTTTCCTGATCCTGCACAATGATACGCCCGCCCGCTTTAGCGACGGCTTCACAGCCGATCAGACCGTCCTTGCCCATGCCGGTTAATATGATGGTCATGATATCGCCGCCGTATACCTCGACAGCGCTGCGCAGCATGACATCGACGGCGGGTTTACAAAAATTTTCAGGCGCGCCGTCATCAAGAGCAATTGTTACACGTTGCCCGGATTTTTTCAGCGCCATATGGCTGCCGCCTGCAGCCAGATAAATGCGTCCCGGTTCCAGCAGCAAGCCTTCCGCAGCTTCAGTGCATTCCACACCAGTTTCCTGTCCAATCTGGCGGGCAAGGATAGGAATGAACATCTCCATCATGTGCTGTGTAATCACGATGGGCACCGGAACTTTCCCTAAATCCTTCAAAAGGGAAATAAGGGCATTCGGCCCGCCGGTCGAGCTGCCGATAGCGATCAGACGTGGCCGGAATGCAACGAGATCAGGCGCCAGAGACCGCGGGCTCTCGGGGGCAGTTTTTACAGGTGCCTCATTTAGGCCAAGAACAGCCTGCTTGATCGCCGAGTTAAAATCTGCAATAGCCTTCGGGTTTTTGGAGCCAACGGGTTTGGCCACACAAACAGTTGCGCCCAAGGCAAGCGCCCGCACGGATATTTCTGCTCCCGGTGCGCTTGCGGCAGAACAGACGACGATGCGTGTTTGTGGTTTTTTTTGAAGGATCAGCGGGAGCGCGGTCAGCCCGTCCATTGCGGGCATCGCTAGGTCGAGGATGATAATATCGGGTTCGCAAACATCGAGCGCCTTCAGCGCGCTGGCGCCATCTTCCGCATAGCCGACGATTTTAACCTGCGGTGCTGCTTCTTGCAGGATTTTACCGATGACCGCGCGCGTGACCTTGGAATCGTCGACGATCAGCACGCGTATCGGATTTTTCTCTGTCGCAGCCTTGCGCATCACTATCGCCTTTTCTAACCGGGATCGAGTATGCCGTTTTGAACAAGTTTACCGACGACGATTTCACTGTCGAACGGTTTCATGACGTAATCTGTTGCACCCGCCGCCATCGCGGCCTTTATATGCTCAATGCTGCATTCGGAGGTGCAAAAGAAAACGACCGGCTTGTCTCCACCCGGCGTCTTGCGCAATTCCTTGAGGAATTCCATACCATCCATGACGGGCATGTTCCAGTCCAGCATGATCAGCTCCGGCATCGCCGTTTTGCAGGCATTTAAGGCTATTTCTCCGTTTTTTGCGTCCGAGCAGTCGAATTTGAGCGGCTCCAGTATGTTGCGTACCAGCCTGCGGACAACGGCGCTGTCATCGACAATCATGCAGGTTTTCATGAGTAAAGGCTCCGTTGCATTCGCGTTATTCTTCCCCGTCCCTGTTCAAGAGAGCGGACGGCTTCAAGATGACCATAATTTTATCCCGCAGCGCAAAGACCCCGGAAGATACTTTCTTCAAGGATTCAGCCATCGTCAACGGCGGCTCCTCGATATGCGCAACAGACAGAGTATGGACATCGCCGACTGTGTCAACCAAGAGACTGTACAATTCGCCATCTTCCTCGATAACGATACTCATATTAGCCTGCGGGCCTCCTATAAGCACTTTATCCTCACCGCTAAGGGTCGTCCGTAAATCTATTGCCGTGACAATGCGTCCGCGCAAATTCATAACACCCCTGACCGCTGCCGGGGCCAGCGGCACATAAGTGAGTGGCAGGGTCTCGAGCACACCTTGAACATGGGTAATCGGAATTCCAAACATTTCAGCACCAAGATATACGGCCAGTACCTGCTGGGTGTCATCGATGGTCGCAACTTTGTCCATCATTTCATCCTTCATTTTCCAGCTGCAGCAGTCGCTGAAGAAACATACCAGAGAGGATTGACGACATCGGTTGACTGCTGGTTAAGGATGATCGTATCCAGCAGCATGTCTTCGCTGCTGGCGGCAAGCGAACCATTGTACTTGGCGATATCAAGCACTTGATCAACCAGCAGACCGAAATGCTGCCCATCATGTTCAAAAATGATGAGGAAGGCGTTTTCACCCCTGAGAGGCGCCTCATCATAACTGAAAATAGGCATGAGTCTGCCGAGATGCTGCAACACTGGGCGACCGTTGGACAATTCGATATCCATCGTGCGAATTTCACGCAAGCGCGACACCATTTTCAAGGGCGCAGCCTTTGGAGTCTTGTCACCCGCCTTGAAGAGCAGTAACAGGTTTTCTTCCGCTGTTGTTTCCAACAGATGTTTGTCGTCAGCGAGATGGTGATGCGCGATGTCCTCGCGAAGGTTCGCCGCTTGCAGCAATTCTGACGGGTCGAGGATCATAATGACGCTGCCATCGCCCAAAATCGTGTTACCTGAAAAAATACGCACTTCTTTAAGATTCTGGGCGGTAGGTTTTACGACAATTTCCTCCATGTCGAGCACATGGTCGACGACCAGCCCAAATGGAATGCCAGCTGCGCGCGTCACAACGACATAGCGCATGTCGCCGTCATGATGAGCGTGTTCCTTACGCTTGTCCCAAACTTTCAAATAATCGCCCAGATAGATCAGTGGCAGTAATGTTTCGCGCAAGCGCATGACAGGTGTGCCATTGACAGTTTCGATTTCCATGCCCGTGCCTTTGCCGACCATGACAAGTTCCGAGACAGCCAGCTGCGGAAAGGCGAAGCGCGCACCAGCTACTTCGATAATCAGGGCCGAAACGATGGCGAGCGTCAGGGGGATGTTGATCGTGAACGTCATCCCTTTTCCCTCGGTCGAGGTCATTTCGACGGTGCCGCCGATTTTCTGAATATTTGTGCGGACAACGTCCATACCGACGCCACGACCAGATACCGAGGTCACGCGATCAGCCGTGGAAAAACCGGGACGGAAAATAAATTGCTGGATTTGTTGCGGCGAAAGCTTGTTCAGTTGTTCTTGCGTCGCAAGCCCCGCCTGCAATGCCTTCCCTTTGATCTTCTGCAACGGCAGACCGCGACCGTCGTCAGATATTTGAATAATGATATGTCCGCCTTGGTGGTAAGCATTCAGAAGGATATGGCCGGTTTCAGCCTTGCCGGATTTCCGGCGATCGGCAGGATCTTCTATACCGTGATCGGCAGCGTTGCGCACCATATGCATCAACGGATCCTTGATCATCTCCAAAACTTGCCGGTCGAGCTCGGTATCCTGCCCGCGCATTTCAAGGTCAATTTTTTTGCCAAGCTCGTTGCACACATCGCGTACGATACGCGGCATTGTCGACCAGGCATTACCGATAGGCTGCATGCGTGTTTTCATCACGCTTTCCTGCAGTTCGGAAACGACTTGGTTCAGCCGCTGCAGCGGCGTGTTAAAGGCAATGTTCTTAGTGGTGCGCGCCGTTTGCAATAGCTGGTTACGCGTCAGCACTAACTCGCTCACGACCGTCATCATGCTTTCCAGCAAATCCACGTTCACGCGCAGCGTCTGCTGCGTACCAGTGCCCTCTGTGGATGATTTACGTCCCTCCTCAGGCTTTGCAGCCGTAGAAAAATCTCCGGCAGCAGAAGACCATGCGCGATCCGATTCATCAACCGTTCCGTCCGTTTCTGCATCGGCCGTTTCTCCGCTGCCAAACGAGCTTCCGGTTTCCTTCTGGTATGCAGGCCCCGCAACATCATTCATGAGGCTTAGGATATCTTCATCGCTGCCTTGGGGCTCTTGCCCGGTTTTCTCGAGCGTAGTGGAAAGAGTCTTGATCCGGTCGACAGCCCCGAGCAACGCAGTAATAAAATCTGGAGTAATGGCGAGTTTGCGTTCTCGCACGAGATCTAGAATGTCTTCCGCCCTGTGCGCGAGTGTGCCGAGACGTTCCAGACCAATAAAACCGCAACTTCCCTTAATCGTGTGAAAGACGCGGAATATCTTCGACAGCAGCTCGTCATCGCCCGGGTTCCGCTCAAAAAGCACAAGAGCGTTATCGAGCTCGACGAGCCCTTCGTGGGTTTCAGCCAGAAATTCGGAGATGATATCATCCATGGTTCGCTGATGACCCTTGCGCCATTGCCGATGGTGGCTTCCTTGACGGAAACCACCACTTATATCGTATCATCAATTCCTTTACGATTTTCGACACCCCTTTTGGCATAATATTACGCCATTTCAATTGCTTATTATGTATTCTACCGCTGTGAAACTGGTGTTTGCTGCCGTTTTTGGGTATTTTCGACTGTAGGCGCGGGCCGGCTGGTGGCCACCGTGGCGATACATTCATCCGGCAAAGGCACAGGAAAAACGACGCCATGGATATGCAAGACGCCACACGCATTCTGGTTGTTGACGATTCCAAGTTTTTTTCGCGCATCGTCACCAAGGCGATTATCGAGCGCATCGGCGCGGAAGTTGTCGCGGTCGAAACGCTCGCTGCCGCGCGCGCATTGCTCGAAAGCGGCGAAAATAAATTTCACCTTGCCCTAGTCGACATCATCCTGCCGGATAGTTCCGAAGGCGAGGCGGCTGAATACCTGATGCAGAAGCGTATCCCGTGCATCGTATTTACCAGTTTCTATTCCGAAGACCTGCGCAAGATGATCCTTGACTGGAACGTCATGGATTACGTGATCAAGGACACCCCCTCTTCCCTCAGCTACCTTGTGGATATCGTTGAGCGAGTGCATCGCAACCGCGAGACGAAAATATTGGTGGTAGACGATTCAAAAACCAGCCGCCAGCATGTGCGGGGACTACTCACAGGTTACCAGTGCCAGGTTATAGAGGCATCGACCGCCAAAGAGGCATTGGATACGCTGGAGGCATCACCTGATATCCGTCTCGTGATAACGGACTATTTTATGCCCGGCATGAATGGCGTTGAATTGGTGCAGGAAATCCGGAAAAAACTTGATCGCGAACAGTTAGCCATTATTGGCATCGCTTCGGGCGTGAGCCGCGGCGCGCTTTCCGCAGAATTCATCAAGCTCGGCGCAAACGATTTTTTGAAGAAGCCCTTCCTTCCCGAGGAGTTTTTTTGCCGCGTATCGCAGAACTTGCGGATACTTGACCTGTTCAGCAAGCTGAAAGATATGGGTATCCGCGACTCTTTAACTGGCATTCATAACCGTCGTTTCTTCTTTGAAGCAGGATCTGGACTTTTTTCAAGCGCAAAGCGCGAGCAGCTGCGGCTGACAGCTGCTATGATCGATCTCGACTTTATCAAACAGATTAACGAAACTTACGGCCACAAGGCAGGCGATATCGTGCTGAAGGGTGTGGCAGACTTGCTGCGCCGGCAATGCCGCATGACAGATGTCGTCGCCCGCTATGGTTTGGATTCATTCGCCATTCTCGCCGTCAATCTTGCCGACGACAGCATCGTGCAATTCTTCGACCGTGTTCGCCGCGCCGTTGAATCACAAGAATTCACTTATAACGGCAAGACGATTAAGGTAACCTGCAGCTTCGGCGTTTGCCATGGCATTCGCGATAGTCTGGAATCGATGATGAAGGAAGCCGACGACCTGCTGGCGCGTGCAAAAAAGAATGGTCGCAACCGTGTGGAATTGTCCGAAATAAAACCAAAAAATAGCGAGACAAAAAAATGACCGATGCCCGTGCTCTGGAACTGAAATACCTCATCGTCGATGACAGCCGCGTCGTAATCAAGGCGCTGCAGCAGATGCTGACCGACCTTGGTATCACGAACGTGGAAACCGCTTCGAGCGCAAGCGAGGCGGAAGAAAAAATGAGCGCGCAGGCTTATGATGTGCTGTTCCTCGACTGGCGTATGACCGGCAAAAGCGGCGTCGCGCTGATGCAACAGTACCGCGAGGACCGTGCCTACGATAATGTTGCTTTCGTGATTGTTTCAGGTGAAGACGGCCAGCGCTACATTCAGGAAGCGCTCAAATCAGGCGCAACCTCCTACATCGTCAAGCCGTTCAAGGCGAACACACTCGCAGACCATATCGAAAAAGTGGTCAAATGGCTGGAACAACGGGACCGTTTCAGCAGGGCTTGATCGGCAACGTCAGCCTCAAGGGTCAGGCTTGACGAATTAGGATAAAATCCAGGATTTTGAGAGTGGTGCCCCCGGTCGGGGTCGAACCGACACTTCCTTACGGAAACAAGATTTTGAGTCTAAGGTAGGCTACCATAAGGTATTGTATTTATTAGCCTATTTAGTGTTATAAAAATTAGTGTGCTAGAAAGTGTGCTAGGAAAAATCACCATTCAGGCTCTTATCTAGCACTCTAGTATTCAATTATGCACAAGTCAAAGCCCCTAATTTTATGCTGACTCCTTAAAACCCAGCCTCCTAGCTTCGGTAAGAATAATCTCCCCCTGCTTTGCCTGTTTTATGCTCGGCTTTCTATCTCTTTGCTTATTTTGCCCTAACGAGTAGGAAATGCTTCTCTGCCATCCCGCAAGATTATTTGTATCCTTTGCCCATTTCGAGATCATTAGCCAAGTTTCTGCCTTCACTTCAAACATATCACTTATTAATTGTTCCTCGGCCGAGGTGAGTTGTGCAATTCCAGTCTTTTGCTCGATGCCAAGGCCGGATGCAGGCGCAGAACTCGAGACAAGATTTTTAAAACTATCAGGCAGAACGATTTCAACTTCCTTCATTGCAGTCCAGCAAGATTCCTTCTTATGCCACTCAGTAATGTTTGCCCCTCCAGGGGGCTTTTGTAGCGGCTGGAAAAGCCCATGGGCAAT
>JAQSWE010000103.1 GCA_029266795.1 Alphaproteobacteria bacterium
CTGTTCAGTTGCAGCGCCGCGCGGTTTGGCAAGGATGCGGTTGAACACGGATTTCTCGCCTACCGCGTGGCGTCTAAAGACCCTGCCGTCACCAAGGCGCTGACACGTTTTCTGCACCTGCTATGGCCCGTGGTGACGACGCTCGGGCTTTTCCGCCCGCTGCTGAAAGGCGACGCGGCGCGCGCCTATGATGCGACCGTTGTGCTGCTCGGCGAAATTTAACGCACCGTATAATCGATTTCCGGCGTGGCATGGACCAGCTTGCCGTCCTGCATGACGCGCGCGGTGAGCAGGAATTTGCCGCGGCTGAGCGGCCACATGAATTTTTCACCGGATGTGCCGATGCTCTGCCCGTTCAGTATCCATTCGACCGTCTGGTTCGACTGCAGCCCGCGCATGGTGAAGGGCACTTTCTGGCGATCGCGCGGGATCCGGGGGTCGAGCGCCATGCGCAAGCCCGCCGTCGGCTTCACGATTTCAAAACGCGGCGGTTGCGTCAGGCGCGCATCCTCCATCCCGCCCTCCATGAAATATTCCGAGCGGTTGTAGCAGCGCGACGCATCGCGCGGGTCTTCGATGCAAACGTCTTTCTGGACAAGCTTTGGCGAGAGCCAGAGCTTGCGCGGCGCTGCCCGCAGGTTCAGCATGCTGAAGATGCTGCGCACGGCCAGCGCAGGACCCGTTGCGCCCGTCACGCCATCGGTCGGCGTATGGTCGAGGTTGCCCATCCACATGCCGACCACGTATTTGTGGTTATAGGCAAGCGTCCATGCGTCGCGGTAATCGGTCGAAGTGCCGGTCTTGGCCGCCGTCTGCATGGGGAAATTCAACACGCTGCCATTGCCGAATTCCAGCCGCCGCGCCCAGGGGTCGGACAATATGTCGCCGATCAGCGAAGCGGCTTCCGGCGAATAAATCCTCTCCTGCGCAAGGGGGCCGGTATCGCCCGACAGGAAATGCAGGGGCCGCGACATGCCGCGATTGGCGAGCGCGGCGAAGCCCTGCGCCATTTCCAGCAGCGTGACCTCGCCGTTGCCGAGCGCAAGACCCTCGTCGTAAATCTCCACGCCGCGATTGAGGCTTTCGAAGCCAAGACGGTGTAGCGTCGTCAGGTATTTCTGCTTGCCGACATAGTTGACGGTTTTCAGCGCGGGAATATTCAGCGAATTGCCGAGCGCTTCCCGCAGCGTAATGCGGCCGTAATAGGTGTTGCTATAATTCTTGAAGTTATGGAGGCCGGTGCCGATGGCTTCCGCCAGCGGCGCGTCCTCGATGATTGTGGCCGGATTCCAGCCATTATCGAGCGCAAGGCCGTAGAGCAGCGGCTTCTGCGCCGAGCCCGGCTGGCGCGGCACGGTCACGGCGTCGATCTGGCGCGTGGGCGATGCGGGATCATTCGCGCCCGACACGACCCAAGCGAGGATTTCACCCGTCGTATGGTCGGCGACCAACACAGCCGCGTTTTTCAGGTTGCGCCGCTCCAGCGTGCGCACGCGGTCATCGACGATTTTCTGGACGCTCGCCTGCAACTGCGCATCGAGCGTGGAATGGAAGGCGCTGCCGCCGCTATGCACATGGTTGCGCACATATTGCGCGAAATGGCTGGCATTGACGGGATCAGCGGGTTTGGCAAGTTTGAATGTTTCCGACTGCAGCTGCGCGACATCATCGGCAGACATCAGCTTGCGCTCCTGCAATGCTGTCGCAAGACGGCCAATCGCGCCGTCAATTTTTGTGCTGTCTTTATACAAGTCATAGGATGATGGTGCACGGGCGAGGACGGCAAGGGCCAGAGTCTCGCGCGGCGTCAGCGTGGAAATATCGCGGTCAAAATAATAGCGCGCGGCCTGAACCACGCCGCGGCGGTTGGCGGCATAGGGAACCTGGTTCAGGTAGAATTCGAGGATATCCGCCTTGGCGGTGTTGCGCTCCAGCAGCGCAGATTCCCATCCCTCCACCCATTTTCCCCAGAGCGTGCGCGGGCGCGGGTTGATCATGCGGACGACCTGTTCGGTGATGGTCGATGCGCCGCGCACCACCTCCCCCGTTTTCAGGTTCTGGATCAGGGCGCTGCCGCGCGCGCGCCAGTCGACGCCAGCATGTTCGAAAAACCGTTTGTCTTCCGACACAACGAAGGCCTGCCGCAGCAGTTCGGGCATTTGATAGAGCGGCAGGTTGTCGTAGACGTTCCAGCGGTTCTGGTATGAAATCGTCAGCGGCTGCCCTGCCCTATCCGCCACCTGCAGCGTCTGCGCGTCGGAGCGCAGGCTGTGCAGCGAGGTTTTAACAGGCGTGATGGCGGCATAGGTGGCAAGCGCGAACAGTCCCGCGCCAGCCATCAGCGATATCGCGCCGTATTTGAATACGCGGCGCAATTTTATTCCTTCTTCGCTTCTTCTTTCGCCGCCACCGTCAATTCACCCGTTACGTCCTTGCCGTAGACGTCGGGATCATACATTTCCTCGGCGAGCGTGGGCATCACGGTGAACTTGCCCTCGGCGATCGCCTGCGCGGTATAGCTCAGGTGATAGTTGCCGGGGGGCAGGTAGTCGGAATAGAAACGCACACTGTCATGGCGCATTTCCTGATGGTAGAAGCTCCAGCGGGAGACGTTATAGCCTTCCCAGTCGCTGAACTTGAAGAACCATGATCCGTCCGCCGCCGTATACTCGCCCTTGTCGGCATCAACCTTCGAGGCCGTGTTCAGGTCGCGGTTGACGGTTTCGAGGCCGCCCGGCAGCGGGTCGTTAACCGCAACGAAGTTGCGGGCTGCGGGCAGCGACAGGAACAGATCGACGCGCACCAACTCGCCGCGCTTGATCTCATCCTGCGTTTTCAGCATCACCCATTTGCCGTCGCGTTCCACGCTGTATTCGCGGTGGAGCTCGATGCCGGAATTGACAGGCTTGCTGAAATCGGAGCGCGGGGCGTAGCGCAGGCGGGTGGCGTAGTAGAGCCTGCCGTCGCCGTCGCGTTCGATGTCAACCGTTGCCTTGGTGCCGACGTCTTCCTTGGTGATGGGGCGGTCGGCCACGACTTGCGGGTCGCGCATGTCGGTGAATTCGGCGCGGCCGAATTCCGTGCCGTTCAGGCTTGCTGTCACCGTCATATCGGGCTTCACGCTTTCATAGACGCGGCTGTATTCGACCAGCGCGTTCATGCAGAACATGTTCTCTTGCGTGTTTTCCCAATGGTCGCGGTTCTTGCGCGTCTGCGTGATGGTGCGGACAAGCTTGAAGGGAATATCGCCGACAAGGCTTTCTCCTTCCTTCTTCTCGCCATATTCGACCATCGCGCCGAGGATTGCGCAGTTTTCACGCAAGGGGCTCGCCAGGATGCGCGAATAGCTGTCGTCCAGCGCCTCGTTGAAGATGAACTTGCCACCCGTCTGGTTGGAATGCGAGATAATATCGTTCGCCACATCCTTCGCCATATGGATCGCGCCCTTCACCCGCAGCGTCGCCATCAGGAAATGGGTCTTGCCGAACAAGCTCATCTGCTTCAAGTGCGGCTTGTAGCGGTCGAGGTCTTCGCGGCTGACCTTGCCGTGCTCGGCCAGCGCGGCCAAAGCGACTGCCCGAATTGTGCTGCTCATGCCTTCGTCGTAGAAGGTGGGCATCACGTTGTTGCGCAGCAGGTTCAGCAGGTAGTCATGCAGCTTGCCCTGCACCGCTTGCGGCACTTTCATGCCCGCATGGTTCATCCAGTTGAAGGCAATCGCGGTATAGGCGCTGAGGTACGGGTCGACATATTCGTCGCGCGCGATGAAATAGGTCATCCCGCCATTCGGCGCCTGGAAGCTGGCAGCGGCATCGAGCGCAGCCTGCGGTATTTTTTCCGCATCGGGCCAGACGAAGCTTTCGGGAATATACTGCTTCAGGTTCAGGTAATTCGCCGCCATGACGCCTTTTGTCAGGATCTGTTCCCAGCAGATATAGGGATAGTCGCGCATATAGCGGAACGCCCCCTCCACCGCGCCGATGACGGTCGGCGACAGCACGACGCTGACGCTGCCGATATCGGGGAAGATATTCTTGGGGAATGCGATGCTGGTGGTGGCCGTGTCCTGCATCGTCGTGCCATAATCGGCGGCGGTTTCGAGCGAGCGGAACTTGCCGACAGGAAGCGTCATCACCATGCCGTCGCCGTCGAGCAGGTCGTAGGCTTTCGCCTCGAACTTGATCTCGCCTTTGGGCAGGTCGCGGGTTTCCGGCACCTTGCCTACTTTCACGGGCAGGAAGACGGTCGTGCGCTTGTAAGGTTCGACGGTCACGGTTTCACTGTGGCTGTCGAGCGTGTCTTTCGTATCAATCGTGCCGGAAGCCTTGATATCGACGGTTAGCGTGCGCGCCTTGTCGGTGCGGTTCATGACGCTGAAACCGGCCTTGAAGCTATCGCCTTCCGTAACCTGGTTCGGCATCACGGGGCGCACTTCGGTCGGTCTGTTGACCTTGAAGTTGCCGTCGCCGAGGCCGAGGCGGTCGGTCGGCGTCACCGCCAGCACCAGCACGCGCCAGCCCGTCAGGTTGTCGGGCGCTTCAAATTCGATCTTCGCATTGCCGGATTTGTCGGCCTTGATCGACGGGTTCCAATACGCCACGAACTTGAACAGGTCGCGCATTTTGAGGTCGGAGCCGCCGTCGCCGCCCTGGTTCGCACCTTTTTTCTCGAACTTCTGGCGGCCGATCAGGCGAGTAAGCAGGCTGTAGTTTTTCAAATCGAGCCCGTCGAGCTTGTAGAAACCGTTATACGGGTCGAAATTTGACAAACCTCCGGTGACGAGGTCGAACACCGCTTCGTCCAGCACGGCAACGGCAAGCTCGATAGGTTCCTCGCGGCCTTTCATGCGGGGTTCGGCGTGGATATCGACCGCAACCTTGTCGCGCGGGCGATAGACGTCATTCGCGGGTTTCGCGGTGACAACCATTTCCTTGTACGGATCTTTCACGGGAACGGTGACGTAGCCCATACGGAAGGTCGGCTTGCCGAGATCGACGCCGTCTTTGTCGAGCGGTTTGTCGACGCGAGGGCTGGTGACGATGACCGACAGATAGAATCCGGGCAGGTAATCGGGTTTCACCTCGAATTCGATGACGGGGGTCGAGCCTTCCAGCTTGGTCGTGAATTTATGCAGCACGCCGTAACGCTCGATAGTCACCAGCGCTGTTGCACCGGGGAACGGATTTTTCACGAGGTAGCGCGCGGTGTCGCCGACGCGGTATTCGGTTTTTTCCGGGATGATGGGCAGCAGCGTATCGCTCTGGTTGTCCCACATCACGTAATCGCTGCCGGTCACCCAGAAGGAAACGCCGGATGAATGCTCGGCACCTTTTGTGTCCTTGATCTTGGCAATCGCGCGGAAGGAACCGGCGCTGTCGGGCGTGAAGCTGCAATCGGCTTCATCGCTCGCGGGTGTGCCGGAACAGTCACCCGCTTTTTTCCATTCGCTGGTGTAGTTGGTCAGGTATGCGTTGCCCGCGCCCTGCACGCGCACGGCGGTGGTTTCGAGTTTTTCGATAGTGATATCGACTTTGGTGTCGTCAACCGGCACGCCTTTTTCATCGGTGACGATGTATTTCAGCGCGAGCGGTTTTTTGGCGTCATAGGCCCATTCGGTCGATTTCATACCGACGAAACGGTCCACGCCGACGTAATCCGCACCGGATTCAGACGCCACATATTTGCCGCGATCATCCTCGACCGCGGATTCGACCATCAGGCGGCCATAGGCGAATTCCTGCTTGGCGATCTTGAATTTCGATGTCAGGTCGCCCTTCGCGCCGTTGGTTTCGACCTTTTGGTAGACCTGCACGCTGCTATGCGTTTCATAGTCGGGCGTGGTGAAGGTGAAGCCTTGCGCCTTCGGATGCTTCGACGAGAACGCGCGCTCGGTCAAAATCGCCGTGGTGCGGACGGAGGCATCGGGATACGGGCCGCCGGAATGCAGCTGCGCCGATGATTGCGATTCAATTTCCTGATCGGTCTTGAACAGGTCACCGTTCAGCTGGCTGGTGACGCGGAACGGCACTGGCGTGAAATCGCTGACGAGGACGCGCAAGGGATACCACGTGCTGCCGGTCTGGTATTCGCCGGTTTCCTCGTTGTATTCCTCTTCTTCCGAATTCGGGCTATCCTTGAATTTCGCGGTCAGGCGGAATTTGTACCAGCCAACGGGGACTTCCTTGCCCACGGTGAACTCGCCCGCATAAGCGCCGAATTCGCTGAGTTTCAGCGTTTCGACGGTCGACGCGACGTTGTCCATGGGGTCGACGATTTCCAGCTTGTAGCCTTCTTTTTCCGCCGGCGTCAGGGTGCGGTTGTCCTGATTGCGGACGTAGAATTTATACTGGATGGTGTCGCCCGCGCGGTAGATGCCCTGCGCTGTCGTGCCCCATGATTTCATATGGCCGTATTTGCGGCGCAACGATTGCGAAATGCTTTCGTTCGATGCGCGCCATGTGTCGATCACGAAATCGCTGCTGAGCGGCATCAGGCCCATATCGCCGTCTTTATCAACGCGGACGAGAATTTTGGGCGAGCTGTCTTCCCAGCCTTTGTTGAGCGCCAGCTGCGGGTCGATTTTTTCCGTGCCGGCGAATTCCGCGATGCCGCTTTCATTCGTTGTGGTGGTCGCGAGGATATCGGACGGCGCGGAGAGCGAGCTGAGGCTGTCTTTGTAGACCGTCACTTTCGCGTTTTTGACGGGTTCGCCCGTCGCCATATCCGTCACCCAGACTATGCTGGCGAAATGGCCGATTTTCACATGCATCTGCCAAGGCGTCACAACTGCGAACAGGCGATAAGCGGACTCGCTGCCCTTGTTGACGTAAGGCACGGTATCAAGATGGCCGTAAACCGCGCCGGTTTTGCCGTCCAGCGCCTTGCGCACGTTGAAGGGGCGCGAATACTGAACGTCCTGAATTTTCTCCAGGTCTTCCTCGTTCATTTTGTCGGTCGCCGCGCCGGTTGAGGTCACGCTGCGGAAACGGTACAGCATTTTTTCGAGGTTGTTGACGTAGAGCGGCACTTCGCTGTCGACGCCTTTTTCCAGCACAGCCTCGTGATGTTCAAGCTCGAAATTCGGCTTGCGGTGGTCTGTTTCGAAATTGACGGTGAAGGGCTTTTGCAGCTTGCGCGCGAATTCGTCCTCGAGATCCGTTTCGGGCAGGTCTTCCCAGAGGGATTCCACCCAATGTGTAAATCCACCCCACATGCCGCGCTCCGGCGCTTTCACGCTGATCTGGTATTTCTGCGCGGCTTTCAGGCCATAGGGCAGGTTCTGGTCATAGGTGCGGCCTTTCACATGCGCGCTGTTCAGGCGCGAATATTCGTAGGACAAATCGCCCCAGACTTCATCCTTCTGCTTGTCCGTGCCGAGCGCAGGCGTGAAGACAAGGTTGTCGCGCATCTGTGAACGTTTCACAGGCGCGCTGAACATCAGGTAGACGGGCGCCATTGGGTTGCAGAGCTGGTTCGCGGCATTCGCCTTGCCGGGGTCGATGGTAATCGCCTGCTCGTTATTGTCGACGCAGCGCAGACCCAGCACCGACAATTCGGGATAGGTATCGAAGCTGACGACATCGCGTTGCGCGATGCTCGGCTCCGGCCCCAGACCGGATACAAGGCCGGGCAGCAGTTTCATGGTGATGGTGGTGTCCAGCGGCAGTTCGGTTTGCGGCTGCACGACCCAGATGCGGCGCGCTTCTTCGCCGTTTTTCGAGGTCAGCTGGTCGTCGCTTTTGCGTTTCGGCTGCTTGCCGAAATCGAGCCAGCCTTTGCCGAAAGGCACAAAACGCGGCGTTTCGTTATCGTCGGGATCTTTGCTGACATCCAGAACGAAATCTGCCTTACCGTCGTTCAGCTTGATGAATTTTTGCACCGAAGATTTGGTAACGGGCTGGTTGAATGTCAGGCGCACAACGGGCATGCCGGGTGATTTCCAGGTGCGGAACCAGTTGTATTCCACATCGGCGCGCTTGGTGATGAATTTGTCTTTGTATGTTTCGGCGAGTTGCGCGCCGTCTTCGGCCTTGATGCCGGGTTTCATTTCGATGTCATAGGCAGTGGATTGCTCCAGCGCCGATTTTTCCGTCAGCTGGCAGGCGAGCGAGGACGGGTTGATCCAGCGCCATTCGCAATCGACTTCCGGCGAAATGGTGACCGGAATGTCTTCCTTGCTGCGATTGTGCCCCATCATCATGAAAATCTTCTGAAGATGAAACAGAAATCGCGTTCAAACGTCGCACTTGCATTAGTTATCATAATGTATTAGTTTTTTGACCATGAACCCGACCAATAACGACATGAACAAAAACCTGATGCAGACCATCTGCGCCGCCTTCACGGAACATCCGCGCGAGGCGGGTGAATCGTACTGGCAGCATTTCATGTTCACGGTCGGCATGGCGTCGCGCTTGTTCGTTGTCTGCATCCTGCTGGTCGGTCATGGCATCCTGCCCTTCACGCTGACTCATGCGGCCAGCAGCCGCCTCCAAAAGTGCCAGCGCATCCTGACCGACCGCGCACAGCGCACGGGCTTCGATGAAATGAGCGGCGGCATCGGTATCTAAATACCTAAGTTATTCACTTTTTTAAAAATTTCGCCCCGTTCGCTTGACAGACTCCGCAGGGGTATGGTGTTTAGTCTCAACACCGATAAGATATTTTATGTTAATCGGGCGCCCGCCCCTTTTCACGCGGGTTAAGACCCCCCACACGGAGATACCAGATGTCTGAACCTGAAAAAAAACCTGCCAAGGTTGAACCAGCTATTGATGACATTGCTGCCAACGATGAACTTGTGGGCGCGTCGCCCGCCGCTCCCGCCGTTCCGGCTTCCCCTGCCCCTGCAGTGGTCGCGCCTGTGAACGACAACACCGAAGAAGCAGCCCCTGCTGCTGCCGCACCCAAAAGCCGCATGCGCGGTTTCCTGAAGGGCGCATTCAATGTCGTCTCCGGCATGGCCATGGGTGCCGCCGTTTCCGCCGTTGCCAAAACCGCTGCTGTCGTCGGCATGACCATCGCGGGCGCGCCTGCCTGGGCAACCATCCTCGGCTCCGGCGTTGCTGTCGGTATCGGCTCCACCCTGCTGCATGACGCGCTTGAGCGCCGCAAGCTGAAAAAGGGCGGCGCTGAACTGCCCGCCTATTTCTCGCTGACGCATGGCAAGGAATTGCTGTCAAAAAAGAACCTGAAAGTGTTCGGTCTCAGCACCACCTTCGCGATTGCCGGCTCGGCGCTGTTCCTCGGCCTGCAATCCGGTACCATCCAGGGCTGGCTGGGCTTCGTCGTTCCGCCGGTCGTTGAAACTGTTGTCGCGCCCCCGGTCGACACCGTTGTCGCGCCGCCGGTTGAAACTGCGGTGATCCCGCCGGTTGAAACGATCGTGGCAGCCCCCATCTGCCTCAGCCCGACGGAGCAATTCGCCGCCTTGATCGACGGCCATGATGTGTCGGCGCGCGTGACGGATGCAATCTCGCGCTCGGCATCGACCAACGCACATATCGCAGCGCAGGGCGCGAAAGACCTCGCCTTCTTCGCCTTCAATGGCATGGACGGCGTTCCGAAAGATGCTTCCGTTGCTGTCGAGCTGTTCAAGCAGGCGGCCGAAGGCGGCAACATGCAGGCAAAAGTCGACTTGCTCTACATGCAATATCACGGCCTCGGCGGCGTTACCGCCGACAAGGCTTCCGCCCTCGGCGCGATGCAGGACATGAAGGGCGCACGCGCCGCCATGTTCGTGCGCGAATGGGGTGGTGCAGGCCGCGTGATCGAGCATGTCAAATTCGACACCTCGACCATCCTGAAAGGCATGACCGTCGGCTGCCCGACGCCCTGATCCTTTCAAGTGACGTGAATAAAAAAGGCCGGATCGGTGATCCGGCCTTTTTCTTTCTTATCTATTAATCAGCCACTTAGCCTAGCCGTTGCGAAATACCCTTCGTCGCGTTTGAGAATATATGTATAATAGGGTCTGCAAGGAACCTTTATGGCCGATGACTCGCCCGCCGCCGATTTCGCCAAGGCCGCCCGCCAACCGGGCTCCCCTGAATTCAACTTCGAAGCGGCTGTTTCCGAATTTTACGATACCTATCCCGACCGTACCGGCAGCATCTATTTCGTCGATGTGTCGACGGGTAATATCGTGCATCCTGACCAGAAAGTGGTGCAAGACCTGATCGAGCTGATGAACAGCGAACAGGGCGCAAAAACCTTGCAGCCGATTTTCGCGCACTGCCAGAAGCAGAAAACTTCCTACTGCCAGACGGATGATCACGGCAATTCGATCGTGTTCATCTATACAGCCGAAGACCGCCCGCGTTTTTTCGATGGTTCGGTAACGACCGCGCAGGAACTGCAGTTTATTTTCGACCATGAAACCGGCCATGCGCTTGTGCCTGAAGCCGGCAGCCGCGACCGTCTGGTGGCAGAGAATGCGGCGGACGCCTTCGCCCTGATCCGCAACATCCAGCGCAACGGCGCAGACCCCGTACTGGCCGAACAATTGATGCTATTCCGCACGCGCCATGCGCTTTACAATACCAGCGGGATGATCAATTTCTCCGGCCCCACAGTTGAAAAGATAAATGAATCGCAAAGCCGCATCGCCGCCGCGGGCGTGAACGCGCAGCAGGCGATCTCTCTCGCCGGTGCCTTCGCCGCGCATTACACGCCGAACACGGGCGAAGCGCAGCATTTATTCGAAAGCTTTGAAAAACTGCATGGCCAGACGCCGCTGGGCGAACTGACCAATATCGTGTTGAACACGCCATTTCCCGATACCTTCAAATGGACATCAACGGTATTGAAGGCGATATTGGAGAAGAAAATCGCAACACCCGCCGGCCTTGAAGCTGAATTCAACGATGAAGCGGCGAAAACCCTGCCCCCGAAAATCGCGGAACGCGCGGCGCAGCTGGCGGATTACGATTTCATCGGCGAAGTGCTGCGCGACAAGCCGATGCCGAAGGGCACTGCCCCCTTCCTCAACGGCCATCCCAAAGCGTAGGCTACTTCAGGTTATTCACCACGGTCTTCCACGCCTGCTTTTCCCTGCCATCTGCCGTTTTCAGGCCGAGAGTACAAAGAAAGTCCCGGAATTTACGCTTCAATTCTTTTGGCGCCTTGCCGAAGCCGTAATAGCCGGTGAACATGTCGCAATGCTCCGCCGTAAAATCATGCAGCATGAACAGGTTTGCCATTTTGATCCGGTCGCGGCTGCGCACGGCGCTGATGAAGGTATCGAAAAACTTCGCCTGCCGCGCTTCGGATGACCCGAGGCCCTCGCTCGATGGGAATCCGGCTTCCTGTAAATAGATGTCTTTCTCCCCCGCCGCCGCGACCATCATGTCCAGATGGCTGTTGATGTCTTCAATGGGCAGCAGTTTCAGGTCGATGACGGGGTAATAGGTGAAAATCGCAATCTCGCTCGCCTGCAGCAGTTTTTGCACAATCTTGGTGCGGCCTTTCATCAGCCCGTCGAAGGTGACGGTGATGCCGATGCGGGTATCGGGCCATGCGTTGCGCTTGATGACAGCCTGTGCCGCTTCGTAGAATTTCAGGAAGGATTCCAGTTCCTTGGGATTTTTCTCGAAATAGACGTCGGCCTCATTCGCCAGTGAAACGTATTTCGGGGCCTTTGCGCCCTCCAGCATCAGGTGGTCCATGAATTCCTGAAACCTCGCGATCATGGCGGGATCATCCCAAGCCATTTTTTCGAGGTCGCGGGGCAGTTCACGCTTCACAGTGTTGATGGGCTGGAATCCGAAAAACACGGGACGGCCGGCATCGGTGCTTTCGTTGAAATCCTTCGCCAGCTGTCGCAGGTCGCCGTAAATGCGGCTGCCGGGCTCAAGGTCTTTCCATGTTTTCGTGATGACGATGGTGGATGCGTTTATATCATTCAAATTCTGCGCCGTCGCAACCCAGTCCTCGGTCGCGGCCTGCGCGCCGTTGCGGGGATAGGCCGTGACGGAAAATTCGGTTGCCAGCGCGGCCGTCGTGAAACTGGCGGCGAAAAGCAGGGAAAGAATGAGTGTTTTCATGCCCGCATTTTGCCCCAAAAAGGCTGGCTTGACCATAGGCAAGGCGCGTATGATGGCGGCATGAAAAACATCCGCGACCATGTGCTGTTCAAAGACCAGCTGATCATCGTACTGAACAAGCCGCCCGGCATTCCCGTCCATGCGGGGCCGAATGGCGGGGCGAGCCTCGAGGATTATTTCATCGAATTGAAATACGATTACAAGGAAATGCCGCATCTGGGCCACCGCCTCGACCGCGACACCAGCGGCTGCCTTGTGCTGGGGCGGAACGAGCGCGCGCTGCGAAAACTCGGCAAGCTGTTCGAGGGTGGCCGCATCCAGAAAACCTATTGGGCGATCGTGACCGGCAAGATGACCGAAGAAACCGGCACCATCGACGTCGCGCTTAAAAAAGTGAAAGCGCCGAAGGGCTGGACGATGCAGCCCGCGCCCAAACACGACCCCGATGCGCAGGAAGCCGTGACGGATTATAAAGTATTGAAGCACCTGCCCGGCAACCTGACATGGGTGGAGCTGTACCCGCGCACAGGACGCACGCACCAGCTGCGCGTGCATTTAAAATACATCGGTTTCCCGATCAAGGGCGACTGGCTCTATACGGGTTCCGACACGCGGCCGCCGCAGGGTGAATTCCCGACGCTCAACCTCCACGCCCGCAGCATCACCCTGCCTCTCTATCAGGACAAGCCGCCGATCACGGTCGAGGCCGAGATGCCGCCGCATATGGCGGCGCTGATCGCTTAACCGCCTCGGATAAACGTAGCCTCCGGCTTGGGGGGCGGGTTCAGATCCCAATAAGAATAATTCAGGTAGGCAGCAAACAAAGTCCATGCCAGCGCCGGCAGCATCAGGTAGGCGACGATGCGTTTTTCTTTCCATGCGGTCATGATCAGCAGGATCGCCACAAGGTCATAGGCGAGGATCCAGTAGAACCCCGCCAGTATCGCCTTCAACGTAAAGAAGATGAAACTCCACCCCCAACTGAGCGCCATGTAGCTGCCGAACAGGATTTGCAGTTTCTTGCGCGCGGGGCTTGCGGGCATCCGCCAGATAAACCACCCCGCCGTCGCAATCATCGCATAGAGCGTCGACCACACCACCGGAAACACCCAGTTCGGCGGCGCGAATGACGGGCGGTTCAGCGTCGCATACCATTCGCGCACGCTGTTCATATTATAATGCCCGATCCCCGCCGAGATGGCTTCAAAGGCGAGGATGAGGAGGATGAGGGAGAGGTATTTTTTCATGGGAATGCCATTATTCTAGGAGCGAAGGTTTCGTGTATAACCCACATTGAGACTACATAAAAAGTCACTATTAAGACTCTAACTTCCGGATTTGGGAAATCCTCTCGAAAGGGAATTTTTCTCAAATAGTGCAGGCAGTAAAAAGGCGAAAAGACGAGAGCGGCAACTAAGAGGATTAATAGAAAACTATATACCCACTCAGAAAGAAAACTAGCCAGAAAAACACGTATGTTGCTAATCAACGCGAGATGAAAACAACAGGAAAAAA
This sequence comes from Alphaproteobacteria bacterium, assembly GCA_029266795.1. Taxonomy (GTDB): domain Bacteria; phylum Pseudomonadota; class Alphaproteobacteria; order Micavibrionales; family UBA2020; genus JAPWJZ01. The sequence continues at coordinate 13,560 of JAQSWE010000103.1, forward strand.
TAGCAGTTAAAGCCATCGGAATGATAAAAGCCATTCCGTACAAACCCGCACATCTTTTAAATTCTTTTCGTCTCTCGTCCTCTGTCATTCAAGCAGCGCGCTGCTTCTCTGCCAAATCCCCCTTCAGCGCATTCGCAAAAATCTCTGCATAATCCACTGCCGTCAATGCGATCGGGTTGCCACCAGCCGACGGGTCTTGCGTGGCGAGTTTGCCGATTTCGCTGATGCGGTCGGAAGGAACGCCGATTTCAGCCAGCGTATTCGGCACGCCGAGCTGTTTGCGGAAGTCGAGCATCCATTTCATCACGGCATCAAAGCCGGAGGCGTTATAGCCCTGCGCCTGCAGGTTCATGACGCGCGCGAGGTGGTCCATTTTTTCGGTCAGGGCGGAGCGGTTGCGCAGCACGACATAGGGCAGCAGGATGGCGTTCAGCAAGCCATGCGGCTTGTCGTAGTTGCCGCCGAGCGGATGGGCGAGCGCGTGGACGCCGCCGAGACCTTTCTGGAACGCCGCCGCGCCCATCGTGGCTGCAATCATCATATGCGCGCGCGCCTCGATATCCTTGCCGTCCTTGTACGCGCGGGGCAGGTATTCGGCGACGAGCTTCATGCCTTCCAAGGCAATCCCGTCCGCCTGCGGATGGAACCCGGGGGCGCAGAAGGCTTCGAAGCAATGCACAAACGCGTCGATCCCGGTCGCCGCTGTGATATGCGGCGGCAGGCCGATGGTGAGTTCGGGATCGGCGATGACCAGCGCGGGCAAAATCTTCGGGTGGAAAATCAGTTTTTTCTCGTGGCTTTCTTCATGCACGACGACGGAGCAGCGGCCGACTTCGGAGCCGGTGCCGGAGGTTGTCGGCACGGCGATCACAGGCGCCATGCCTGCTTCGTTCACGCGCAGGTAATTGTCGCCCTCGTCCACGAAATCCCACAGCGGGCGGTCCTGCCCGACCATCAGGGCAATCGCCTTCGCGGCATCAAGGCCGGAGCCGCCGCCGAACGCGATCACGCCGTCATGCTTGCCGTCCTTATACGCCTTCACGCCGTCGTCGATATTCTTGCCGGTGGGGTTCGGCTTGATGTCGGCAAACACCGCCGCTTCCAGCCCAGCCCCTTTCAGCAGCGCAATCGTGTTTTTGACGATCTCGTGTTCCTTCAGCCCGGCATCGGTAATCAGCAGCGGTTTCTTCATATTAAATTTCTTGCAGCTGTCCGCCAATTCCTTGATGCGGCCCGGGCCGAACAGGATGCGGGTGGGGTAATTCCAGGTGCCGGTGATGTGTTTCGTCATGACTTAACCTTTGCGATTTTGGAGGTGATGGTGAAGCTGGCCGAGCCGTTCGGCAGCGGCCTGCAATGTTTCGGGTTTCTTGCAGAAGCAGAAGCGCACAAAGCCGTGCCCCAGTTCTGGGCGGCTGAAAAAGCTGGAGCCGGGCACGCAGGCCACGCCAACGGTTTCGATGAGGAAGCGCGTGAATGCCACATCGCTCTCGAACCCCAATTTGGAGATATCGGCGAGGATGTAATACGCGCCCTTCGGCACATGGAATGGAATGCCGGCGGCAGTCAAAATTTCCATCAGCATCGTGCGGCGTTCGGTGTAGAGCGCGCCGAGCGTATCGTAGTAACTGTCAGGGAAACGCAAGGCTGTCGCCCCTGCCCGCTGCAACGGCGCAGCCGCGCCGACGGTCAAAAAGTCATGCACCTTACGGATCGCGCCCGTGAGTTCGGGCGAGGCGATCATTGTGCCGATGCGCCAGCCGGTGACGCTGTAGGTTTTCGACAACCCGTTGATGGTCACCGTGCGGTCGGCCATGCCCGGCAGCGTCGCGAGCGCGAGATGGTCCGCGCCGTCATATAAAATATGCTCGTAAATCTCGTCGGTGAAGGCCAGCACGTCCCATTTTTGGCAGAGTTCGGCAATGAGCGTGAGTTCTTCGCGGTTGAACACCTTGCCGGTCGGGTTGTTCGGCGTGTTGATGATGATGGCCTTGGTCTTGTTCGTGAAGGCCTTGCGCAATTCATCGGGATCGAAATTCCAATGCGGCGGTTTCAGCGTCACAAATTTGGGTATCGCGCCTGCCAAGATCGCATCAGGGCCGTAATTCTCGTAGTATGGTTCAAAGATAATCACTTCGTCGCCGGGGTCGACCGTCGCCAGCATCGCGGCCACCATCGCCTCGGTCGCGCCGCAGGTGACGGTGATTTGGGTTTCGGGGTCGATCTCCATGCCCAGTGTTTTCTTGGTCTTGTCGGCGAGCGCGTCGCGGAACAGCTTGTCGCCCCAGGTGATCGCATATTGGTTGACGTCTTCCTGCACCGCGCGCGAGGCCGCATCCTTCAACTCCTGCGGTGCTGCGAAATCGGGGAAGCCTTGCGCAAGATTGATCGCCTTGTGCCGCACCGCGAGACGCGACATTTCGCGGATGACCGATTCAGAAAACTTTGCGGCCTTCTGCGAAATCTTGCTGCGGGCATTGGCGGCAGGCAGTGCGGTCATGGTTACGCCTTCTTCAAATGGAAACTTTTCGGGCGGGTGAGGTTTTCGAAGCCGATGACGGACATCGACGCGCCCCGGCCCGTATCCTTCACGCCCGTCCAGGGCAGGCCCGGATCGACGTAATCGCAGCGGTTGAGGAAGACGGTGCCGGTTTCGAGTTCTTCGCCCAGTTTTTCCGCCGCATCGGCGTCTTTCGTCCAGATGGAAACGGTGAGGCCATAGGGGCTGTCGTTCATCAGTTTCACGGCTTCTTCGTCGTTCTTCACTTTCATGATGCCGACGACGGGGCCGAAGCTTTCGTCCATCATCACGCCCATGCTGTGGTCGACGTTGACGAGGACTTGGGGCGCGAGATAGGGCGTGCCTTTTTTGCTGGCGGGGAAATGGCTTTCATCGACCAGCGCCTTCGCGCCTTTTTTCACGGCGTCTTCGATCTGCGCCCGCACGAAATCGGCCTGTGCGGTGCGGACCATGGGGCCGAGATTGGTGGCGGGGTCGGTCGGGTTGCCGAGTTTATAGGTCTTGGTCAGCGCGACGAAATCTTCCACGAATTTATCGTAGAGTTTTTCATGCACGTAAATGCGTTCGATGCCGCAGCAGCACTGGCCGGAGTTGAAGAACGCGCCATCGACGAGGTTTTCGACTGCGCTCGCCAGATCGGCATCTTCGCGGACATAGGCGGGGTCTTTACCGCCGAGTTCCAACCCTGCAACGACGAAGCGGTTGCTAACCGCCTTCTGCACGATGTGGCCGACGCGCACCGATCCGGTGAAGTTGACGAAATCGACGCGCTTGTCTTCGGCGAGTTTCTGGGTATCGGCATCGCTGAGGTCAAGATGCTGGAACACGCCGTCGGGCAGTCCGGCGGCCTTGAAGCCTTCCGCGAAACGGTCGCCGACCAGCGGGGTCTGGAAAGAATGCTTCAGCACGACCACGTTGCCGGAGAGCAGCGCGGGCACGATGGCGTTCACGGCGGTGAGGTAGGGGTAATTCCACGGCGCGATCACGGCGACAACGCCGAGCGGCTCGCGCCGGATGAAACGCTTGAAGCCGTCGCGCACGTCATGCGGCACGATATCGGCGAGCGCGCGGGGGGCGAGTTCGACCGCGTATTTCACGCGCTCCGAAAAGCCGCGCAGGATTTCGCCGGGCGTCTGGCTGATCGGGCGGCCCATCTGCCATGTCAGTTCTTTGCCGATGTCTGCGGCCTTCGACACCATATGGTCGAGGAATTTCAGCATGTATTCCTGACGCTTCGCCAGCGGCACCTTGCGCCATTCTTTTTGCGCTTTCTTGGCCTTGGTCAAAACGGCATCGACCTGCGCCCAGTCGTGGAAGGCGCGTTCGACGAAGACGCTGCCGTCGACGGGGGAAACGGTTTGCATCAGGTTGCTGGTGTCTTTTTTCATTGGCTGTCCCATGGTGAAAGGCTCCTTAAATGATCTCGAAATACCGCTGGAGTTCCCAGTCGGTGACGTATTTGCGGAATTCGCGTTCTTCCCATTCGCGGCTTTGCGCGTAGTGTTCGACGAAGACATCGCCGAACAG
>JAQSWE010000104.1 GCA_029266795.1 Alphaproteobacteria bacterium
CTGATATCGTTCCAAGGCGTGGGCTTCAAATACCCCTCGACCGACAAATATATCTATAAGGATATGAGCATAGATATCTCGTCGGGCGAAAAGCTGGCACTGGTCGGGCCTTCGGGCTCGGGCAAGTCCACCTTCGTGAAACTGATCCAGCGTCTGTACAACGTGACGGACGGCCGGATCGTGATCGACGGGCAGGACATCGCGGGCGTCACGATGGAGTCCTTGCGCAAGCAGGTCGCCCTCGTGCCGCAGGAACCGGCGCTGTTCCACCGGTCGCTGTCGGAAAACATCGCCTACGGGCGGCCCGACGCGACGCAGGAGGAGATCATCGCCGCCGCGAAAAAAGCCTTCGCGCACGAGTTCATCGAAACGCTGCCCAAGGGCTACGATACGCTCGTGGGCGAGCGCGGGGTGAAACTCTCGGGCGGCGAGCGCCAGCGGGTCGCTATCGCCCGCGCCATCCTCTCGGATGCGCCGGTGCTGATTCTGGATGAAGCGACGTCGAGCCTCGACTCGATTTCGGAACACTACATCCAGATGGCATTGGAGGAGCTGATGAAGGGACGGACGACCATCACGATCGCGCACAGGCTTTCGACGATCCAGAAAGCCGACCGCATCCTGGTGTTCGACAAAGGCGAGATCATCGAGCAAGGCAACCACGCCAGCCTGATGGCCCGCCCGGACTCGAGATCCAAGGCCCTGTACGACATGCAGGCTTTGGAACTCGTGACCGACGCCGACCCCGACACTGAGCCCAAAAAGCCCCGCATCGTCGCGGCCGAGTAAGCCGATAACCAACAAGGAAAAGCCCGCCGGGAAACCGGCGGGCTTTTTCAATGTGGTTTGACCTTGGCGATTCTATATGGTGCAATAGCCCATGTTCACCTTCATGCCCTCACCGGAAACCCTCGCCATCCTCGCCACACTCACCGGCTGCCCCGCACCTGCACCGGTTGTGGCGACGGTTGAATTAAAAATCGAGAAGCCGGTTTATATACAGACGCATTCTTCCGCCGACCTCGCGCGCATGAAGAAGCGCGAGACTTTCATGTATAAGGGGCGTGAGATCAGCCAGATACTGGGTTTCACGCAGGGCGATGTGACCTATCAATATGCCTCTGGGTATGATGTGCGGAAAGAAAGCGGCACAGCTTGCCTCGGGATGAAAGATATCAAGCTCACAATTACCTACAGTCCGAAGGTCTACATCTCATCCGACCACAATTTCCTCGGCCGCAGTTTCAAGCATGTGGCGAAGCACGAGCAGAAGCATTACGACGCAGATGTGCATATCCTGACGAAACATCTGGCAGAATTAAAGGCACAACTGGCGAAGGGTGCGGATGCTGTCGGCGTGCGCGGGCCGGTGATCGGGCCTGCGATCGAAACCGTTCAGGGAGATATGCGGTTAAAAGTGATCGAGGCGATGCAGCCATTGGTGAAGAAAATCCGCAACCTGCGTCTGAAAGCCCATGCCGCGTTCGATACGGACGAAGCCTACACCCGCGATGCCAAGGCCTGCGCCAGTCCGCTGTGATTACAGGCCGAGCTGGCCGAGCGCTTCCTTGATGATGCCGGCGCTGTGTTTCAGCTTCGCGCGTTCGTCATCGTCGAGCGCCGGATGAAAGGCAGGGCCGATGCCGGATGCCGACACGATGCGGGGCAGGGATAGCGTCACGTCATTCACGCCTTCAACGCTGTCAACCGGCGCGCAGCAGGTCAGAACGGTCGATTCATTGTCGAGAATGGCCTGCGCGATGCGGGCCATGCCGTTACCAATCCCGTACCATGTCGCGCCCTTGCCCTGAATGATTTTGTATGCGGCACGCCGTACGCCTGTGTCGATGGCGGCGCGGATATCCTCGGTAATCGGGCGATTGATCTGCGCGGCAAAGTCGGCGAGGGGCATATTGCCGACCGTTGCGCCCGACCAGTGCAGCACTTCGGAATCGCCATGCTCGCCCAGCACATTGGCATGGACGGAATGCGAGGACACGCCTAGATGCTGCGCCAGCAGCGCGCGGAACCGAGCGGTATCGAGGATAGTGCCGGAGCCGATTATGCGTCCCGTGCCGCCGCCCGAAAACCGCGCGGCGAAATGCGTCATGATGTCGACAGGGTTTGTCGCGTTCAGCAAAATCGCATCTGGCGCGGCTTTACGGATGCGCGGGATGATCTCGGCGAAAACCTCGCCGTTGCGTTTCAGCAGGTCGAGGCGCGTTTCGCCGGGTTTCTGGTTGACGCCAGCCGCGATCATGACGATAGCGGAGCCCGCGAGGTCATCGTAATCGCCCGCGCGCACATCGACAGGGTGGGCGAAGGGCGTGGCATGCAAAATATCTTCGGCCTGCGCCTGTGCCAGCGCGTGGTTTTTATCGGCCAGCACCAGTTCGGTGCCGATGCCGCGCAGGGCGCAGGCATTCGCAGATGCCGATCCCACATTGCCGCAGCCGAATATGCCGATTTTCATTATTTGTGTTCCGGTTCTGTCGAGAATGTTTGCGACTTTAGCGCATTGGCGAGGGGGTAGTCCGCTTTTTCACGGACGAATACTTCGCCGTCGAGGCGCAGGAAGCCGTAATTAGGCAGCCAGGGCAGTATTTTGCGCAAACCCCAACTGACGGGCTCCTCCGTCACCTCGAGCGTGATTTCCTTGACGGGCACTGTCGCGCGCGCAACAGTTTTTGGCGCGGTCAGGCTGTCGAAGCGCACCAGCATCGGGTACTGGCTGGCGGGAAGCGTCGCGCGGCCTTCTTTCTTTTTTGCAGGAAATGCGGCGACAAAAATGTTACCGGCATAATCTTCGCCATGAGTTTCATCGACGAGCAGCGCGAAAACATATTCTTTTGGCGCGATTTCGACAGCAACCGCCTCTCCCGAGATATCCATCGTCGGCGGCAGGCCGGTGAGGCCGATGCCGGTATGCACGGTCACCTCGCGCACCGCACTGCCGGTTTTTTCGCCGTTCGCTGTTTGCAGCGTGACCGTCATGCGGTAGCGCCATGTGTCGGACGGCGTCGCGATAAACCATGCGGCCACAGCGCAGGCGAGGGTGAGCAGCGCGCGTATGCGGTTGGTCATCTTGAATTTATAGGCCATGGCGCTTCGCTTTCATTGAAACGTGCTGCGCATTGCGGAATCTACAAAATGCAGTAGTAAAAAATTACTGGCCTTCGACGCCGAAATACACCCATTCCTCGCCGATGCGCGCCTTTTTGCCGGGCAGCAGGATCACGCCGTCGACGGGCGACTGGTAAATCCCGCCGTCATCAAAGCGCAAAATCGGCATGCCCTTCGTCACGGGGTCGAGGTGCTGCCAGTCTTTCAGGAACTTGCCCTCGCGGCTTTTCACCAGCATCGCCTTCATGCGCGTGATGGTCGGCGGCTCCGCGCGCACTTTCTCGAACGGTTCCGCCATGTCGTGATAAGCGAGCGTCGCGCGCAGCGATTTGTAGCCGACGATAGCGGATTGCGGGTCTTCATGCAGCCCGCATTCGATCAGCAGCGCCATCTTGCCCTTTGAGAAAGCGTAGGTCGTGGTGTCGCCCTGCAACAAATCCGGCTCGTTCGCATACATTTCGTTCCAGCCGGTGACCCAGTAGGGGATGTTGAGCGCGGTCGCAAAATCTTTTTGTTCCTGCGTGTCGTTATCGAGGAACAGGAAGGGGCGGCGGCCGGAGGAATAGGAATGAAGGTCGAGCAGCACGTCGCACTGGTCAATCAGTGCGGTCAGTTCGTTTGCCAGCCCATGCTCGTAGCGCAAAATTTTCGGGTGTTTCTTGATGACGCGGTTGAGGTTGACCTCGACATAGCGGATGTCGCGCTTATACGCCTCGGGGTTGCAGATGGGCACCATGATCAGCTTGCCGCGCTTGAGCCCAAAGATGCCGCTGCGCAGCTCGATAACCGTGCGCGCGATCGCATGCGTCCCGCATTTCTCGTTGCCGTGGACGGCGCCGAAGACGAGCAGGGTGGGGCCGGGTTTTTGTGTGTCGAAGACGAGGGTATCGAGCATCCTTAAACCTCAATCGCGGTGCGGCAGGCATTACGGTTTTTGTACCATATCGCCGGCGTTATTGGCAATCGGGCGCAGTCAGGCTCAGATTTTCGGCGGTTTGGGCGCTTTGGCAGCCTTTTTGGGCGCGGCGAACACGATATTCTGGTTGGCAGCCTCGAAAGCCACGCCCAGGAAACCGGCATTGGTCAGCGTCTTCTGGCTTTCCAAATCGCAGACCTGAACCTTCACCACGGCGGCCGCTTCGTTGAATGCGCCCGTCAGCCGCTTTTCCATCAGCGGGGCGACTTCGGCATACATGTTGTAAAGCTCGGAGCCGTCGATATCGTCATGGCCGAGGCTGTGGATGCCCAGGCCTTCCTTCATGAACACCGACCAGCTGAAAAAGTTGCCGGTCGTGACTTCGGCAAGGGCATGTTTCCGGCCTTCGGCATTGGCGACCGCCAGCCATTCATCGACCATAAAGGTCATCAGTTTGTTGCCCCGGAAATCGGGATGCACGATCACGCCTTGCAGCACCGTCACCTCGTCGGGCTTGGCATCCAGCAGCATGTCGGTCATGCCGGATTTCGGGTGCGCGGCGGTCGGGTGCAGGATGACGCTTTGGGCGACCAGCCGGCCTTCCGACACGATGCCGATGACGATATTGCCATGCGCGAAATGGCCGTCGAAAAACGCCTTTTCCTTGCGCAGCAGGTAGGTCTGCTCGTCGGCGGTCAGGCTGTCGAACACCTCGTCCTGCAGCTTCAGGATTTGCGGGATGTCATGGGCGGTGAGGGTGACGATTTCGTAGGGTGCGCCGGTTTTTTTCAGCGTGCCGGTTTTGGTGGATTTCTGGTTGTCGTTCGTGGTCATGGTAGCTGCTCCAAAATGAATGCGGTCTAACGGCTCCCTGTCGGGGGTCGTGATCTTCAGAATGTTTGGAGTTTTGCCCGTTTATGCCACGAGGAAGGCCCCAGCCGCTGTCAGCGGCTGCTACGTCGGTCGCGGGCCTGCGCACCGCAAATCGCGGAGGAGGAGGCGTGGGCCAGATTATGAAGGGTTTCAATAATCATGATGTGGTAACTGTATATCGATTCGTTTTCAGAATAAATAATTATTTTCCATGTGTCTTTTTAACCATATTTATCAGTACCTTCATCCTTTTGCTGGATTTTGCACCCCGCCCATAGCATATTGGGTCACAGCGCAGGTACCTCGGGCGGGTATGACGCGATTTTGAAAAGTTTTTCCGGAGATTAGAATGAAAAAATACGTCCTCCTCACCGCGCTGGCGCTCGTGATCGCCGCGCCTGCTTACGCGCAGACTTCCAACGAAACCGCGGTGAAACGCACGATGACCGCCGTTGAAAAAGCGGCTGTCGAGCAGGGCTTCTCGCCCGCGAACCCCGGTGCCACCAGCTACGGCAACGCCGATGCAGGTCCCGGCATGGCACCCGCGCCCGAATTCGAACCGGCTCCCGCAGCGGCTGCAGAACCTGCGCCCGTGAAGCATAAAGTTTACAGCAACACCGATACCGGCGTGTCGTCCGACATCGCACCGGTCGCAGCGGGCGCGTCGCCCACGCTGTCGCCCGACGTGATGCCCGCGGGCGCAGCGCCCTCCGGCAACCGCCCCAGCCTCGTCACCACCGGCGAGAACGGCCTGCCGAAAGGCCTCGTCATGAACGGGCCCGGCACCGAAGAATACAAGCGCAAGCACCGCGCGAAGAAAAAGAAAGCCAAAAAAGCGGCAGCAGCTGTCGAACAATCCGCGCCCGTCGCCGAAACGAACATCAAGCCGGAAGCTGTTTCCGAACCCGCGCCCTACACCGCACCGGTGGCAGAGCCTGTAATGGAAGCGCCCCCCGCAATGCCCGATACGTCTTCGGTGCCGCCTGCGGCTGATCCCGCAGCACCGACGCCCGCACCGCTCGCGGCACCCGTCACGCCGGAACCGGCTCCTGCCGAACTGCAGCCCTCGCCGGGTCCCGACCCGCTGGCGGCGCCGGCTGATCCCTTCGCGCCCCAACAGTAAGCGCGTTGAAATAAATAAGGAAAAAGCCCGCGCAAGCGGGCTTTTTTCATGCCGGGCGCAGCAGGCGTTTTACAGGGTAAAAGGGATTTTTAAGGGCTTTCGGGTATCATGTTTCCATGGGTGTTTACATGAATAAATTCGTGCTGGCCGCCGTATTTTTCCTCGTCCTTGCCGCGCCTGCGGCAAGCTTCGCGCAGGAAGAATATATCGACAGCGACGCGGCAGAGGCGGGCAACGCCGCCGGCCAGCAATGGCGCCAGAAATGGCTGGAGAACCGCGTGACAGCCGAAGACGTCGCGCGCGCGAAATACGACGCCCTGCCGCTTGAACAGCGTCAGGCGATCGAGGGCCGCATCGCGCAGGCGCGCGAGAAAAAAGACGGTTACAAGCTGGGCGAGAAGCATGGCAAGGCGGTCAATGATGCGATCGCCGAACAAATCCCCGAACTCTCGCGCGAGCACAAGGAAGATATCCAGAGATACAGCCGCAAGGCGCAAGACAGCCTGAAGAAATTGCAGGCCACGCAGGGCAGTGACGCTTATCACAACCGCCAGAAGATGAACGATTTTAAATACCACCACATGGACGAGGCCAATCAGGCCAAGCGCGCCTATCGCGACTACGCCCGCGACCATCCGCAAGTCGACGCTGCCGCCGATGCGGCGAAAGACTGGTGGGCGAAACGGAAAGCGGCACAGTAGCTATTCTTCATCATCGCCCGAATACTCGAGCGCAGCGCGCGCGATTTCAAAACTGAATCCGGCGCGGCTCAGCACGGCCATTTCTTTTTGTTTGTCTTTCGGATCGGTCGCGCGGCCGAGCTTTTTGCGTTTCACCAGTTTCAGCGCCGCCTGCAATTCGGTTTCTTCGTCATCATGGCCCTCGAGTGCATCCGCAACTGCTGTCTTCGGCAGCCCCTTGGCCGACAGTTTTGCCATGATCGCATTCTTGGACCGGCCCTGCCGCCGCAGGGAGGTGACGCGCGCCTCGGCAAAGCCCTTGTCATTCAGCAGGCCGGAGGCGATATAGCGGGTGACAAGGTCGTCCACCAGCGGATAGAACGTCTCGGGGTCGTCCTTGTGAAAATGGCAGGACCGCATGATTTTCCGCCGCATCACGCGCCGGAAATTCTCGGCGCTAGTCGCATAACGCTGCAAATAGTAAAGGGCAGCATTTTCCAAATACTGTTTGGTGATCTTGCGGGGCTGTTTTTGCTTTTTGGCGGTCACGGCTTACTTTATGCTATATTCTGAAGACGTTAAACGCTGGAAGGGCACTATGGCTATTCGTATCAAAAAAGACGGCTCGGTACAATCCGGCTTGGTGGACGATAACGTCGTCCAGCCGTTCCGCCTTGAAAAATCCAACGTGCGCGGCCGCATGGTGCGCATGGGCGATGTGCTGAAGCAGATCATGCAGCAGCACGATTACCCGCCCGCCGTTTCGGCGCTGCTGTCCGAGGTCGTGACCGTCTGCCTGCTGCTGTCCGGCATGATGAAATACGAAGGCATCTTCACGCTGCAGATCAAGGGCTCCGGCCCCATCCGCATGCTCGTCGCCGATGTGACGAGCAAGGGGGAGGTGCGCGCCTATGCCGGTTTCGACGAAGCGGCGGTCAAGAAAGCCGCCAAGCGCAAGAAAGACCCCGTCAACCACCATTACCACCTGATCGGCAAGAAGGGCTATATGGCCTTTACCGTCGACCAGGGCGGCAGCGCGAATGACCGCTATCAGGGCATCGTCGAGCTGAAGGGCAATTCGATCACCGAAGCCGTGCAGCATTACTTCACGCAGTCGGAGCAGATCAAGACCTCGTTCAAGATCGCCGTGCATCCGCAGGATTCACAATGGCGCACGGGTGCCATCATGATCCAGCAATTGCCGGACGAGGAAGCCAGCAAGGGCACGGAAAATTCGATCGAAGACTGGACGCGCGCGGCCATGCTGCTGGCGACCTGTTCCGACGGCGAAATGCTGTCGCCGGTGCTGGCAACGTCGGATGTGCTGTACCGCCTGTTCCATGAAGACGGTGTGCGCATCTATTCGCCGACACATGTGCGGTTCAAATGCCGCTGCTCCGCCGAAAAGGTAGAGAACATCCTGCGCACCATCCCCCGCGCCGAGCTGGAGGAGGAATGCGAGAAAAACGGCAAGGTGTCGATCAAGTGCGAATTTTGCTCGGAAGAATACGTGTATAAAGCCAACCAGCTGGAAGGCATTTACGGAGAGAGAAAATGAAGATGAAATGGATGGCGATGTTCGTCGCCGTGTCGCTGCTC
>JAQSWE010000105.1 GCA_029266795.1 Alphaproteobacteria bacterium
TCATAATATGTCATAGTTTTAGCAGGACAGGATACGTAAGGGGACGTTTCTCTGTATAATTGATAGATTGAGTTCAGACTCCCCAAGGGCGCGAGAGTGTCAAAGGTCGACAGGACAGAGATAGCCGAACAGGTGGCAGCCAGCATCCGGAATTTCTCGGAACTGGCGAAGGACGAAGCCACGCGCGCCCGCGCCGTCATCGAAATGCCCGAATTTATCCAGCAAAAGGCCGCGCTGATTTCCGCGCACTTCCTGCTGCCCGCCGGCGCCCGCGTCGTCGATATGGGCTGCGAGCGGGGGGCGGTCACTTACGTCCTCGCGCTGCTCAACCCGCGCGTCGAGATCATCGGCGTCGACATGGACCAGAAGGCGATCGATTTCGCGCGCAAGACCTACCGCCTGCCGAACTTAAGCTTCCGCCACGCCGATATCTCGATCCCGGAGCTGGAGGACGAGACGCTCGACGGCATCATCAATTCCAACATGCTGCACCACGTCTATTCCGCGAACGGCTACAACCCCGATGAAGTCACGGCCCTGCTGGAGCGTCAGATCCAGAAGCTGAAGACCGGCGGCACGATGCTGATCCGCGATTACATGATGCCGCCCGAGGGCGAATATGTGCTGCTGGAGCTGCCGAACGTGCCGAGCCAGGGCACGACGCCGATGGAATTGTCGGATGCCGACCTGCTCGTCCACTTCTCCCAGAACGCGCGGCCCATGGCGTCGGGCTGCGAAGGGTTCTTTATCGAAGAATTGATGCCGCGCCGCGACGGCACGCGCCTGTTCCGCCTGCCGCATAAATGGGCGCTGGAATTCGTGCATCGCAAGAACTACCGCAAGGACTGGACGAGCGAGCTTGCCGAAGAATACACCTTCTTCACCCATGGCGATTACCGCCGCGAATTCGCGCGGCTCGGCATGCGCATGGTGTTCTCCGCCCCGCACTGGAACCAGTGGGTCGTGAAGAACTGCTTCAAGGGCCGCTTCCAGCTCTATGACGAAGACTACACGCCCATGAACGCGCCCCCGACGAATTACTTCATCGTCGCGCAGAAGGTGGCCGATAAACAATCACTGGTGATCGAAGAACGCCGCCCGTCGCAAAAGCCGGTCGGCGACCTGCAGATCATGATCGTGCGCGACAAGAAATCGGGCGCGCTGCATGAATTGGTCAAGCGCCCCGGCGAATATTGCGACATCGTGCCGTTCCGCATCACGCCGGATAACCGCCTCGTCATTTACGTGCGCTCCGGCTATCCACGTCCGATCGTCAACGCGGTTTCCCGCGGCTCCCACAACCTCGACGGCAAGAAATGGTCGGGACACCTGATCGAACCGATCACGATGGACACGGTCAACATGACCGACGACGTGGAAGAAAATCGCAAGATGATTTTCGGCTATGTCGAAAACTACGCCTCCTTGCGCGCGAAGTCGGAAGAAAGCTGGTATGTGGGCGACACCTATTTCCCCAGCCCCGACCGTATCGACGAGGCGATCGAGCCCGTCTTCATCGAGGTCGAGAACCCGCAGCGCACGACCTGGGCGATCAAGGAAGACAAGGAAGTCAACTTCACCGAGATCGGGATGGTGACGGAGCTGGACGCAACCGACATTATTCTGGCGAGCCAAGTCGGCCTGCTGCCGGAGCCGCGCCTCGAGCTGCATGTGTTCGAGCTGATGTCGCGCCACAACATCCCGTTCCCGCGCTGGATCGGCGAGGTGATGCCGAAAATGCCCGGCCAGCCGACCAAATCGAAAGACCCCGAGGATATGCTGGCCGAATGCGAGCCCTGCGATTTCGAGGAAGAACAGCGCTCCCCCGTCATCCTGAAGCCCGTGAAATCGGTATTCGTGGAGGAAGGCAAGGTCGGCAAGGCCGCGCGCGGATTATCGGCGCAGGATATCGAATTCATCATGACCGAAGACGGCATCGAGAATATCGCCGTCGTCATTCCGGTTTCCCGCGACTGGGACAACAACCTGCTCGTCTCGCTCGACCCGAAAATCCTGCCCGTGCCGAACCGCCTTGGCGGCGACGGCGCGATGCTGAACGCGCCCAGCTTCATGCTGCCGAAAAACGTGCGCTCGATCGACGACGCGAAAGCCTTCATCGCCGAAAAATTCCACGTGCCGGTAGAACAGGTCGGCAAGCTGGGCGAAAGCTATTTCACGCATACCGGCGTCACGCCGCAGCGCGTCTATCCCTTTATCGTCTCATCGCCTCCCGATGTGGGCTCCGGCCCCAAGCGCAGCTATACGCCGCTGAAGCGCCTGTGGCGTCTGCTCGGTTTCGCGCGCTTTGCGGGCGGGTTGCTGAAGATGCTGGCGCGCACGCATATGTCGATGGATGCCAACAACGATATGAGCCTGAGCCGCAGCCCGGTGAACCTCAAGAGCAAGGGCTTCTCGCTCTCCACCGAAAAAACGGCGGTCGAGGCGAAGAACGTCGGCTATTCCGCGGCGCCCTCGCGCATCCTCGGTCAACGTGGTGCGGCAAGCGGCGGCGGTGGCGGCGCGGCTGCCAAACCCGAAGGTTATGCGCCTTTCCAGCCGCCGCAGGCCATCGACCCCGCGCTGCTGGAGCAGAGCAAGGCCGCGCAGGCGCTTATCGAAAGCATCGCGAGCCCCCGCATCGGCAAGCGACTTGTGGACAGCTACGCACAGGCCAAGAAACTGCTGAAAGGCGGCGACGAGGCGATCCATATGCACGAAACCCCCACGGTCGCGCAGATCGACAAGGACATCGTCGCTGTCGCCGACCAGCTAAAGAAAATGCGCACCGACAAAATCCCCACGCTGGAACTCCGCACGCCGGATAATAAGGGCGGGAAGATTTAATCCAGTCATGGCTGATACCGTCACCGTCTTTGACCGGAAACTCCTGCGCACGCGCCGTGACCGCGCGGCATCCACCATTTCATCATTCGATTTCCTGTATCAGGATGTGGCGCTACGCCTCGGCGACCGACTGGATCTTATCAAGAAAGAATTCCCCACCGTCCTCGATCTCGGCGGGCATGGCGTTATGGCGCAGCATTTGCGCGTTAGGGCGGGGACGCAGTTTGTTGCGACATCGGATATTTCACGCGGCATGGCGGCGCAGGCGGCGCATGGCGTCGCGGCGGACGAGGAATTTCTGCCGTTCAAGACCGGCAGCCTTGATGCGGTCGTCAGCAACCTTGCGCTGCATTGGGTGAACGACCTGCCGGGTGCGCTGGTGCAGATCCGCCGCGCGTTGAAGGCGGATGGGTTATTCCTCGCGGCGGTCTTGGGAGGCGATACGCTGAAAGAATTGCGCCAGTCATTGCTGGAGGCGGAAATCGCTGTCTCCGGCGGAGCATCCCCCCGCGTATCTCCCTTCATCGACGCGCGCGACATGGGCGCGCTGCTGCAGCGCGGCGGTTTCGCGCTGCCGGTTGTGGATAGCGATATCATCACCGTCGATTATTCCAGCCCGTTGAAGCTGATGCAGGATTTGCGCGGCATGGGTGCGACGAACGCGGTTTATAACCGTTTGCTGAAACCGACGCGCCGCGCGGTGATACTGGAGGCGGCGAAAATCTATGCGGAAAAATTCGGTAATGGACAGGGGCGCGTGCCCTCCACCTTCCAGATCATCTACGCCATCGGCTGGTCGCCCCATGCCAGCCAGCAAAAACCCATCCAGCCCGGCAGCGCAAAAATGAAGCTGGCCGATGCGCTCGGCACCGAAGAAATCTCCACCGGCGAAAAGGCACGGCCTTAATTCTCGGGCGTAACCCCGGCCTTCGCCGGGGGTTGCGGGGCGTTATTTAGTCGCCGTCAGGAAATAATTCACGTCCATATCCGTCGCGCTCAATGAAAACGCGCGGTCGAGCGGGTTGAAGACCAGGCCGCGCACATCGGTCACGTCCAGCCCGTGTTCCTCGATATGCTTGGCCAGTTCCGAGGGCTTCAGGAATTTTTTCCAGTCATGCGTGCCAGCCGGCACCCAGCGCAGGATATATTCGGCGGCGATGATGCCGAGGGCGTAGGATTTCGGGGTGCGGTTGAGGGTGGACATGATGAGCAGCCCGCCCGGCTTCACGATCTCGCACAGCGCGCGCATGAATTCTTCAACATCGGCCACATGCTCGACGATTTCGAGCGCGGTCACGACATCATATTGCGCGCCGCTTTCGGCCAATGCTTCGACGCTGGTCGCCTGATAGTCGATGGAGAGGCCATGCGCGGCGGCATGGGCCTTGGCGATCTTGATATTTTCTTTTCCGGCATCGACGCCCGTCACTGCTGCGCCCATGCGGCAGAGCGGTTCCGCCACAATGCCGCCGCCACAGCCGATATCGGCGATATTAAGGTCTTTTAAACTTTTGACCGTGTCGGGCAGGTCGAAATGATCCGACACCATCCGGCGGATATATTCCATGCGCACGGGGTTGAGGCGGTGGAGGGGGCGCATGGGCCCCGATTCATCCCACCATTGATCGCCGAGAGAATCGAACTGCGCGATCTCGGCAGCGTCGATGGTGGATTTACGGACAGGTTTTTTCAGATTTTTTTTGGTCATTACATTGCATTTTATATATTTTTTCGCGCTGAAATAGCACGATTTTCGGCGACACAAAATAACCGGTTAATGAGGTGTAAATATACCCCGCAGTTTCCTTAACTAAGTTTTCATAAGCGCAACGTATGTTCGATTTGGGAACAAGAAAAAACTAAAAAGGGGCAGCCAAATGATCGCAAACTTTCAAAACCTCGTAAACGTCGCAACCGCACCCGCAACCGGCATGGTGGCCGCAGGCGCGATGGCAATGGCAGCGGCGGTGGCGGTCGGCTTCCTGTTCATCTTTAACGAAGCGTCCTACCAGAAACGCGCGCAACGCCTGAACTTCACGCAATATGCGCCCAAGACCCATGCGGCTTCCGCTTTCCATACCGCGCTGGTGAACGATAACGGCGTGCGGGTCGAGATCAAGGCCGATGCGCCGGTATTTGCAGGCGAAATGCTGGCGGTGGTGCGCGACCTCGCGGCCCGCGTGATGACCGGCACCGCCGATATCGCCGAGCTGCTGTCGATGCTGGAAACCCTGCAGCGCATGGGCCTTGATGTGCAGGGCCTGTTCTCCTTCATGGCACCTGTCATGGCCCCCGAAATGACCGAAGAAGCGGCCCTGCAACAGGCTTAACCGTTTGCGGTTTCGGCTCTGGCATGGCATCCTTGACGGCAATTCAGCCACCCTGACATGCCGCCGGTTATGGACGATTTCAACACAGCGCTGATCCGCGAAAAGATCATTTTCATCGACGCCGCCGCGCCCCAGAAAACGGATGCGATGGCGGAGGGGCATAACGTCGTGCGCTCCAACCGGTTGCTGCTGGAATTACCGGGGGAGCATGGGGTTGAGAAGCTCGTTATCCGGTCGCAGACGATGCCCGGCACTCTGCGCCTTGCCGCCGCCGCGCTGATGGATTTCTGCGCCAAGGGAAAATTCGGCGGCCGCGGCCCCGACTGGGACGAATTGTGGGAACGCGTGCGCCCCCCGTATGACAAGCGTTACAACCCCGACAACTGGGCGGCTGTTTATGTCGACGGCAAAAGCGTGTTCAAGACCCATGCCTCGACCTATGCGGATGTGATCGAACAATGCGCGCAGGTGACGACCGGCAATTACGACACTGCCATCGCGGTCACCGAAGGCGCGCTGCGCCGCATCGGCAAGGAGATGCAGATCAGCCATTCATCGACCGTCGCTGCCGTCTTTACGAACGAAGGTGACAGCTTGCGCGCGGCCATCGTCAACCGGCGCGCCGGAAAGATGAATGCCTTCAACTTTGTCGCCAATGGCGGCGATGTCGACCGGCGCGCGCAGCAGGTGCTGTTCGTCACGGCATCGATGCTTGAATCGCTCAACCTGCGCCTGACCATGGACGCGCTGGGCGTCAAGGTGCGCAACCACAAGGCGTCGAAGGGCGAGCAGCAGCAATATAATGCGCTGCTCGGCCGCATGGAGGCGCTGTACCGCCACATCGAAAGTTTCGAAAACGAATTCAACGCGAAATACCGGCCGGAGAAGCCCGCCTTCTTCAAGCCTGAAAAACAAGGAGCATAGCCATGGATAAACCCGCACTCGAGAAAATGCTAAAAATGACGGAATCCGACAGCGAAACCGACGCCATCATGGGCCTGCGCGGCATACAGGGCGGCTTCCGCGCGGAAGGCCTGACGCTGTCCGAAGCCGTGCAGTTCGCCTTCGACAATATCGCCGTCATGAAGCAGCGCCGCCCCGCCGTGACGATCGAGCAGAAACCGGCAGCACCCGCCGCGCCGAAACCTGTATCCACCACCGGCATGCCCAATTGTCGCATGCCGAAGCCGGGTCATATCGAACTGATCGCGCCGGGCGCGGCATCGGGCACCATCTTGCCATTGCCCGCCTCCGCCGCCGAGGAAGCCGCACATATCGCCGATCATCTGAAGGACGCGCTGGTGGCCTCCGTCATCAACAAAAGCCGCTTCAAGCTGAAAGTGTTTGATGTGAAGAACGCCCGCAACGAAGTCCTGGAGACCTGCCTGCAGGCCGAATACGACCGCGACGGCATGGCCGTCGTGAAAATCTGGACCAACGTCCGCGGCGAAGTCGCCAACCTTGCGACGCTGCTGCGCAAGGCGGTGGCGACGGCATTTCCGGATCTTTATTTAAGCTGATTTGCCGGGCGGCTTGAGCTGCGGGCCATTGTCGGTAGGAGCGACGTAGCCAGCAGGGTGGCCGAAGAATTGTGCAAAGTTCACGCTGCTGCTGTTGTCAGCGCTAATTTTTACAACTTCGCTTTGGCGTCCATGAAGCTCGAGTGCTTTGGCATGTGCTTCTGCCAGTTTTCCGTTTGCGAAATTCTTCAGATCGGCCATGAGCATTCCCCTGTGCGTGTAATTGTGATTAT
The DNA here is from genome assembly GCA_029266795.1 of Alphaproteobacteria bacterium. Taxonomy (GTDB): domain Bacteria; phylum Pseudomonadota; class Alphaproteobacteria; order Micavibrionales; family UBA2020; genus JAPWJZ01. Next base: position 6,928 of record JAQSWE010000105.1, read on the forward strand.
GTATAATACGGCAATTCGGCTTTTTTGTCAAATTTCGGGGCTTAAATTCTTTTTGCCACCGTCATCCCCTGTCCCGTATCCAGCATCATGCTCAGGTATTTTTCGGGGTTGGCGAGGCGGGTGTTGAAATCCTGCATGGCGGCGAGGGCCGTTTCGCGGACGCGGTCGGTGGTTTGGTTGTCCAGCACGGTATTAAATAAAAACGTGTTGTCGCCGATGATAAGGCCGCCCTTGCGGATGTTCACCTCCGCCCAGTCCAGATAGTTCGCGTAGTTGATTTTATCGGCGTCGATGAAGATCAAATCGAACGGGCCTTTGGCGGAAAGATCGGGCAGGTTATCGAGCGCCTTGCCGCGAATGACCTCGATATTTTTTCCGCCCGCGTATTTTTTAAAATGCTCCTCCGCGATATCGGCGCGGCGGGCTTCATATTCCAGCGTATAGATCACGCCGTCATCGGGAAGGGCGCGCGACATCCATGTCGATGAATAACCGCCGAGCGTGCCGATCTCGACAATCTTCTTCGCGCCGCTCAGGCTGACCAGCAGTTGCAGCAGCCTTCCGTCTTCCGGCGGCACGCTGATCTGGTCGTCGGGGTTGGTCATCGCGGCACGGATGGCTTGCAATCCCTCCGGCTCATGCGCGAATAATGCGTGGATATACTGCGCGCGGGTTCTCACTGGATGAAATTCTTCGTGATATAGGCGTGGATGAAATACCCGATCGCGATCAGGCCGATGCCGCTCGCATACATGCCCCAGAACGGCATCGGAAATTTCTTCGCCAGCAGGAAGGGGATGAAGAACAGAAGCGACAACGGAATGGCCGTTAAAATGCTCAGCGCAAAATCGACCGATTTCTGCGGGTCTTTGTATTCGCCGTAGGAAAAGGCCAGCACCAATAACGTACTGATCGGGAGCGCAATGATAAACCCCGCAAGGTCGGGCCGCTTGCCCGCCAGCCAAGACGCAAAGGCGATGACAACCGCCGAAATCGCTATTTTTACCGCTGCCAGATACATGCTATTCTCCGGTTGAATAATTGCGATAGTGCAGCAGCGAAGGGTTTGTTTCAAGTATGCGCGTGGTGGTGCTGACAGGGGCGGGGATTTCGGCGGAATCGGGCATTCGCACCTTCCGCGCCGCCGATGGCTTGTGGGAAGAACACCGGATCGAGGATGTGGCGTCGCCGCAAGGCTTCGCACGCGACCCTGCGCTGGTCTACCGCTTCTACAACGCCCGCCGCCGTCAGCTGGTGCAGCCCGAAATCCAGCCGAATGCCGCGCATGTCGCGCTCGCGAAACTGGAGCGCGAATTGGGCGATGATTTCCTGCTGGTGACGCAGAATA
>JAQSWE010000312.1 GCA_029266795.1 Alphaproteobacteria bacterium
CATGTCGCGGACCTGCAGAAGCACGATCGGCAGGTCGCCGGAAATCGCATAGCCCCACAACCCGGATTGGCCGCGCCTGTTACGGATCAGCACACTCGGATCCGCCCGTAGCGACGCGTTGGAAAAGACGATGGAATTGGCGAGCCGCGCATAAAGCTGCGCATCAGATTCACCTGCATTGATCTGGCGCAGCAGCACTTGGCTATGCGTCCATGTCATTTCGAACACGCGCTCGGCCAAGTGCAGGTCTTTGTATTTTTCGATAAGGCTGATACAGCCGTCACGGGACTCCGATGCGCCCATGACGGTATTTAGCGTCACTGTTTCGCCTGGATCGAGCGCGATGTGGTAACGGATGGCGACGATGGGGTCAAGCACGGATCCCTGCGCGCCCGATAGCGGCTCGGAATCGGCAAGTGCCGCCGGTGAAGCAGTTGTATGGCCTCGCCCGATGAAGCGCATGCGGTCGGTCTCATAGGATATCTGGCCGATATCACCGCCATGGGCCACCATCTGGTGGAACATATAGAACGGCTTTTCAGTCGCAGAACGGGGGCGGCGCGTACAGATAATGCTGCGGCTCTTGCGTAAAATTTCCGTCTGCACGAATAGCTTGCTGAAGGCCGGATGCGCCGCGTCGGCGGCGGCAGGGGCCAGCACTACCTCGGCATAGCTGGTCACCTCGATCGTACGGCGCTTGCGGGAGCGATTCTTGATGCGGCAGCGGCGCAACTCGATATCGTCCTCGGGCGATACGACGATTTCGGTATGCATCTCGAATTCGTTGTCGGTGCGACGGAACTCGGCGCGGCCTTCCGAGAAGATTACCTCGTATGAGGGCGATTTTTTCAAGGTAGGCTGGTAGCCGCTCGACCACAACTCGCCCGTCGCAAGATCGCGGACATAGTAGAAAGCGCCCCAATGATCACGCGTTACGTCTTCGCGCCAACGTGTCAGCGCAAGGTCGTTCCAGCGACTGTAGCTGCCGCCCCCGTTAGTGACCATGACGTGGTAACGACCATTCGACAACAATTGCACTTCGGGCACGAGCGTATTCGTGCTGTGCAGGACGCGGATGGGCATTTCCTGTACTGCGGATGCTGATGTTTGCGTAACGGAATGGCGCGACGAATTCGAGAAGATGTTCGTCTTCGGAATTTTTTCGTGCAGAAGCAGCATCGTTGCCTGAAAATGCGGATTAGCTTCAAAGCGTTTCTGCATAGGACGGTCTAGCAGAAGATAGCCGAGCGACAGGAAACTCATCCCCTGGTGATGCGCCATAAAGGATCGAATAACCGCGCGTGCCTTGCCGCGCGGTAACCTGGCAGGCGTATAGTCAATCGCCTCGTAAAGGCCATACCTGCCCTCGTATTCCTCCGCCGAGAGGCGTTGCATATTGGCACAGGCTTCTTCGGGCATCACCATCAGCGCCATGGTTGAGGCATAAGGTGCGATGACGAGATCGTTGCCGAGGCCGCGCTTGATACCCAGATCGGGCACGCCGAAGGCTTTATACTGGTAGTTCAAATGCGCATCGAACGTATTATAGCCTGATTCAGAGACGCCCCAGGGAACGTCGTTTTGCCGCCCGTATTCGATCTGGCGGCGAACTGCGGATTTATACGTCTGGTCGATCAGCGTTTTGTCGAAGGTCGGCATGACCAGCAGCGGCATCAAGTATTCGAACATCGAGCCGCTCCACGATACAAGCGTGGGATTGGAGACGGAGCCGATCATCTGGCGGCCCAATGCAAACCAGCTTTCCTGTGGAATTTTTCCCTGTGCAATGGCCACAAACGTCGCAAGACGGGCTTCCGACGCCAGAAGATCGTAGAGGCCCGGGTCACGCCTGCGATCCTGAACATTATAGCCGACCGTGAAAAGATGGCTGTCTTCGTCGTACAGGAATCCGTATTCCATGTTCGACATTTCATTGCACATCATTTCCAGATCTCCGTGTTTCTATCTGCGGCAGCAGCACGGCTTCATAACCCGCAAGTTCGCGCAGGGTCGGGATGCGGTCAAGCGCAGCCATAGTGTCCGCATGATACGGGCTATGATTTTCGAATATCCAGGGAGCAAGCTGCTTCAGGTCCTCTAGCGTATCTTGGCACTGCAACGACAGGTTTTCTGCCCAGCGATTGACTTCATGGTTGCCCGCGTTGAGAGATGCACGGCGGAATTCGGCGATTGCTGACTGCAAAGTTTCGACATAACGGCGCGCTTCCGACAGCGTGGCCGGGCCATGGGAAGCGCTCGGCTTGAAAGTCTCATTCAGTTTGTGCAAAGGCTCTGCCGCAAAAGTTTCGGCAAGATCCGTTACAAGGTTAAGGGTATCCTGCAAACCGCCGAACAAACGTTGCGAGAATATCGGCTGATCGACGAGCATCGTCAGGCCCGGTGACAGGGTGAGCAAATGTCCCGCGAGATTTCCGCTGTCGACAGTGGAGATGTAAAGCGGATACATCGGTTTGAGCGTCTGCGTATCGTACCAGTTATAGAAATGCCCCTGATACCGGCTAAGGCCATGCATGGCGCTGAGCGTATCTTCAGTGCGTTGCAGCAGCCTGCCGGACGAAATATACCCGAAGTCATAAGCTGTAAGGTTCGCCAGCAGCGCCATGCCCATATTTGTCGGCGAAGTACGGTGCGCCACTGCTGCAACAGGCGTTTCCTGCATGTTGTCAGGCGGCAGCCAGTTGTCTTCCGGCCCCACATAGGTTTCAAAGAAGGACCATATCTTACGGCTCATGCGGCCGAGATAATTGATTTGCACAGCCGTTAGCTCTGGCGGTGCCATTTCTACCGGCTGGCTCAGTTTCCACGATGCGACCGGCAAAAGGAACCAGAGTGCGAGGAAAGGCAAAGCGGGAAGAATGGCGACTGGCGCGGCATAAGCCAGATAAATGCCCAGCACGGTCGCGAAGACAGGAGAAATCCAGAACACGCGCACGGCGCTCAGCATATCTGCCTGCTTTTGCGCATTCGAGACGCTAGAAGGATTCCACTCCAGCAGACGTTTTTTTGCGATAAGCATGCGCCAGAGAACACGCAAGATGGCATCAACATGGTAATAGGCTTCGTAGGGCAGGCAGAGCAGGACCAGCCCGGCGTTGCCGAAATGCCGTCCGGCGGATTCCATGGAGCGCATGATATGCTGTTTCCAATTGACGTCCGATGACTTGCGCGAGAAATCGAGCAGGCAGGCACCAACGGATGGAATCAACAGCAAGCAGATAAGAGCAAAACTCCAGAACGCAGGAGTAGCGGAATAAATCCAGCCAAGAGACACCATGACGACAAATGCTAGCGGCACGAGGCTGCGGCGCAGGTTATCGAAAATTTTCCAGCGAGATAGCGCGGAAAGCGGATTCTTGACATATATACCATCGGAGCCCGGCACGCGTGGCATCATCCATCTGGCAATCTGCCAGTCACCGCGCACCCACCGATGACGCCGCGCCACATCTGCGCTATAGCGTGAAGGATATTCTTCGTATAACTGCACATCGCTGAGCAAGCCGCTGCGCGCATGGCACCCTTCAATGAGGTCATGGCTGAGAATACGGTTTTCAGGGAAACGGCCCTCTAGTGCTTGTTCGAAAGCCGCAACGTCGTAAATCCCCTTGCCGACGAAAGAACCTTCGCCAAATGCGTCTTGATATACGTCGGATACCGCCCGTGTATAGGGATCAATGCCGGGCTCTCCGCCGCAAAGTTGCGCGTAAAGAGAAGCATCCGTACCCGGCAGGCTGACAGCAACGCGGGGCTGTAATATCCCGTAGCCTTCCGTCACCCTGCCCTTTTCCGCATCGTAATGTGCGCGGTTGAGCGGGTGAGACATGACACCTGCAAATTGACGCACCGCATCGCGGGGTAACTCGGTATCGGTATCGAGCGTGACGACATATTTTGCGCCTACTAGGTGTTCGATCCCGCCAGCTGTACGGCTGAAGGCATCCGCCTTGCCCGTCAACAGGAATTCGTTGAGATCCCCCAGCTTGCCGCGTTTGCGCTCATACCCCATCCATATCTTTTCCTGCGCGTTCCAGCGGCGCGGGCGGTGCAGCAGGAAAAATATGTCCCGATCAGGCTGAGCATATTTTTTATTAAGAGCATCGATGTTGCGCTGCGCATGGTCCAGCAGCGCCGCATCTTGCGGCATTTCTTCGGACGGCGCGTCAGTGAAATCGGTAAGCAGGCAGAATGAAACATTTTCATTGCTGTTGGCGAGAAAGCTCAAGGCGCGGCAGATAACTTGGCACGGCCAGCATCGTCGCCAACCAGTTGACGAGCCCGAGCGCAAGATGACTTGCCGAGAAGATAGAGGCTATAACGATAGCCACTAGGGCGTAGACGGGCATTGCATCCTGATAGGCCTGCCATGACAACCATGCAGCAACAGAAAAAGTTACAGCGCCGATAACCCCAAGATAAGTGGCAAGCGGATAAGCACCGCCGGCACGGCGCAATCGATCGAGGATCGGAACCTGCATGCGCGTGATTTCTTCCAGCCGGCGCAGGCCTTTGTCGACAAGGAAGTAGCCGACATGACGCTCGCGCTCGCCGGTTGAGGCAGCAGCGAGCGCAATCGCCTCACGGGCCACCAGATCTTCGGAAATTTGTGAATGTTTGGCGATTTTCTCGACGCTATGACGGTATATATCCCGCGTCTGGAAATCCATCCGCGCATACATTCCTGAGGGATCGGTCATAAGCGTGTGTTCAACGAGGCTCATTTCCTCGACAAAGTCCCGCCAGTCCATTTTATTCAGGAATCGAAGGCTACCGATACTGTTGCTGACTGACACCTGATCGGACGCCTGCTGGCGGGTTTCGGTATAAACCACCTGCTCGATCGTCGTGCCGTGCTGCGATAAACGCTGTTCGATCCATGTCAGCGGCAAGGCAAGTGCTGACCCCTGCCCCTGCAACCGACGCACCAGCTCGGCTACAAAGGCGCCATCAAGATCCGGGTTTGACCTTGCCATGTCGGCAATCACGATAATCAGCTCGGTCGGGTCGCGCTGCACTGTCGTGATCATTTCGGTCGCCCAATGATCGACCAGGCTACGGCTTGTGCAGTCGCGCGACAGGCGCGTGGCAACGCGACGCAAATTCTCAATCAGAGCAAGACGCAACATGATGGGAATCGCCCACAGCTCACCCAGTTTTAGCGGCGTAATTTTCTGGTAGTTCGAGATGAAAAGCGTCAGCATTTCGGCCGTGATGCCGGCGTCACTGTGGGAAATGATTTCGAGCGCGATGTCGTAGACGCGCGGCAGTGA
>JAQSWE010000106.1 GCA_029266795.1 Alphaproteobacteria bacterium
ATATGCAGCAGTTGTCATAGCGTGAAATTTGAACGCAAAAATTGATGCGTTGCAGCACCTTTTTCGATTGTTTGAATGTTGCGAAGAGGTGGTCCACTCACACTTTTTGAGCCTGCCTGAATTGTCTCAACTTTGATCTCAAGATTCAACATAACATTGGGTGACAACGCGTGACGGACAGCTCTTTTGTAAGCGACCGAAGCGGCTTGCGCGAAAAAAGATTTTTTGAAAACGAGGATGCGCATAACGCGAATGTGACGGTTGTGACAGGGGAAAAGGCGCAACCGCGCTGCTTATCGCGTTTTTTGATTCGCGGGCCGCGCGAATTGCCATCCTTGCCGTACATATCGCCGCCGCGAATATGGTCGACAAGCAGGTATACTTCCGCGCCTTTCGCGCCTATATTGCTCGCACGCCACGACCCTTCCCGACATTTCGACATTATTTCTTGCCATGCCACGCTCCATGCGCCGCATTGTGCTGCGCATTTTTATTAAAGAGAGAAAAGAACAATGAAATTTACAACAGTTACCGCCGTATCCGCCCTCGCGCTTCTGATGTCTCTGCCCGCTTTCGCGGCGGATGTCATCGTCAACGATAAAACCGGCACGGTCGTCGTCGCAGACGCGCCCGGCACCGCCTCGGGCGAGATCAAGGCCTATCTGCTGGGCGACGACAAAAGCGACAAGCTGGAAGCCGTCCTGATCCAGAACAAGCTGACCGCACATGGCATGATCGGCGAAGCCATCATCAACACCAAGGGCGAAAAAATCGCCGACCTGAAAGACATCATCATCGGCAAGGGCGGCCGCGCGATCCTCGTCGTCGTGTCCGACCACGGCGTGCTGGGCATCGGCAAGAAAGTCGCCGCTTTCGACTACGACAAAGTCGTGGCGCAGGCAGCGGACGGCAAGGTCGTCATGACCCTGTCGCAGGACATGGTCGACCATGCGGCCGATTTCTCCTATGACCAGGACGACTGGGCGAAGGCAAAAGTCATCCCGACCGGCAGCGTCAGCACCAATGAACTGCTGAAGGGCGACGTGCTGGACAACGAAGGCAAGAAACTGGCCGGCATCGAAAACATCTTTTTCCGCGGCGCGGAAGCAAGCCAGATCATCGTCAGCTTCAACAAGACGCTCGGCATGGGCGGCGATTTGGCTGCGCTGACCTATGACGACCTGCAGATGGTGCGCGACGATAAAGAACTCGATTTCAAGCTGACCGCGAACCAGACTGCCGGTTTCAAGGGCTTCAAGAAATCGGTTGCGAACTAATCGTTTCGATTTGATCTAGGATAAAGAAAAGGCGGTCCGCAAGGGCCGCCTTTTTTATTTGAATAAACCTCGCTGTCTGATGCCTTTTTTGGGGGGGATTGCGGCAGGGGCTTCTTTGCGGTACTTTTCAGGACATCAATGTCCAACATCAGCGAGTGAACCGTGCCAGACGTCATTCAGCTACCCAGTGACAGGAACGCCCTGACGGCGCGCCTGAAAGCCGTTCTCGACGGGGATTTCGCGCAGAGCCGCGATGACGCCCGCGCCTTTATCTCCCGCCCCGGCATGGCCCCTGTGCCGCCGGACACACCCAAGGAAGAATACCGCGAAAAAACCCTCGGCTGGATCCGCGATATGATCGCAGCCGGTTTTACCGCGCTGCCCTATGACCCCGCCTATGGCGGCGGCGGCGAGCGCCAGAAATACATGAACATCGTCGAAATCATCGCGCATCAGGATATGAGCCTCGCGGTCAAGCAGGGCGTGCAGTTCGGCCTGTTCGGCATGAGCATCGAAAGCCTCGGCACCGAAAAGCACCACGCGAAATACCTGCCCGATGTCATGTCGGGCAAGCTGCTGGGCGGCTTTGCCATGACGGAAATGGCGGGCGGGTCCGACGTGCAGGGCATATCGACCGAAGCGGTGTACGACCATGCATCGCGCAGCTTCGTGCTGACCACGCCGAATGAGGGCGCGCGCAAGGCCTATATCGGCAATGCCGCCGTGCATGGCGAGATGATGGTCGTCTTCGCGCAGCTGAAGATGTCGCCCACATCGGAATCGATGGGCGTGCATGCCTTCATGGTGCCGATCCGCGACAAGGCGGGCAAGACGATGCCGGGCGTCACGATCGAGGATTGCGGGCATAAAGTCGGCCTGAACGGGATCGATAACGGGTATCTTTCGTTTGATAAAGTCAAAGTGCCGCATGAGGCCATGCTGGACCGCTTCGCGCAGATCGACGATGCGGGCGAATACCAGAGCGAGATCAAGAAAAAATCGCAGCGGTTCTTCAAGATGATCGGCACGCTGGTGACGGGGCGGATTTTCGTTTCCATGGTATCGCTGTCAGGCGCGAAAAATGCGCTTGCGGCATCGATCACCCATGCGGAAAGCCGCAAGGTTTTCGGCGAAACGCTGCTCGACAAACAGGCGACGCAAACGCGCATCCTGCCGCATCTGGCCAAAGCCTATGCGATGCATTTCATGACCCGGCATATGATGTCGGAATTCCAGAACGGCAACGAATACCTCGAAACCATGGCAGCCGCGATCAAGGCGACGTCGTCGGACGCCGCGATCGATGTGGTGGACGAGGCGCGCAAGCTGGCCGGTGGCGCGGGTTATATGTCGCAGGAACGCTATGGCGCGCTCCGCAACGACATGGATGTCTTCCGCACCTTCGAGGGGGATAACACTGTGCTGCGCCTGCTGGTGGCGAAAAACCAGCTGGCGCGCCTGTCGCAGAAATTCACCGCGTCCACGGGGCTGCAAAAAGTGGCGAAGGGTGCTGCGATGCAGGTGAAGCGATTGATGGCGAAATTCAATTCGGAAAGCGGCAAGACGGACCGCGAGCATTTCCTCGACCCTGCCTTCCAGAACAGCCTCTTCGCCGCGCGCGAGCGGACGATGATGTATATGCTGAGTAATAAGATCACCAAGATCGCCAAGGCCGAAAGCCCGGCGGTCGCGGCCAACAAATGCCAGAACGACATGATCGCCTATGCTGACGCCTATGCGGAACGGCTGATGATGCAAAAATTTATCAAGGCGGTGAAGGCACAGCAGGATCCCGAAGTGAAGGCGATCCTGAAGGATGTCTGCGATTTATACGCCGTGACCACCATGCGCGAAAACGGCCTTTGGTATCTCGAAAACGGTTTGATGAAGCCGCAGACCGCAACGGCCCTGCGGCGGCTGGAGCGCGAGTTGACGGAGAAAATCCGCCCCCATGCGCAGATGCTGGCCGATGCCTTCGGCATTCCGCCGGTGATGCTGTCCTGCGCGCCCTCTATGGTGCCGCCGGTAAAGCCCTCTGGCCCTGCGCCTGTGGCATAAAAAAAGGCGGTCCGTGAGGACCGCCTTTTTTAAATCACGAAAAGCTTAAGCCTTCGGAGGCTTCGGCGCTTCAGGCGCTTTGGGCGTCTTCGGCTTGGTCGCGTCGGTGTCGGGAACGACAGGCGCGATGAAGTCGAGGAGGCTGGAGCCGGTCGAGGGCTTGGTGTCGGCGTCTTTTTTCAGCTGCTCCAGTTTTTCGCCGGCAGCGAGGCCGCCTTCGATCGCCTTGTCTTTGGCAACGTTGAACGCGCCGGTGATGGCGTCGCCCGCAACAGCCGCCACGCCGTCGATTTTTTCGGCGAGGGGTTTTGCTTTTTCGGCGAGGTCGCCGATTTTTACGGCGGCGGCGTCGGTAACGGCTTCGATGCGGTCGTTCACTTCATTCGCAGTCGCGAGGCCTTTTTGCGCCAGCTTGATGGCGGCGGCGGTGCGCTTCATCTTTTTCTCGTTGGATTCTTTCTTCGCCGCGCGGATTTTCGCGGGGTCGGTTTCTTCCTTGAGATGGTCTTCGGCTTTTTGCTTCAGTTTATCGAGAAAGTTCTTGATACCCATGTGCTGTGCGTCCTTCTATTTTTTTGAATTCCTGTGTGCCAACAGACTAGCATCCGAGGGGCGGGAGTCAACGGGTTATGGCAATATTTCAGAACAAAGACAGTTGATTATTGTCTTCTGGTAAATCGCTGTTCGCGGGGCGCTGGAATTGCCCCGTGGGGGTCAGCATGAACTCCATCGAATCGTCAGCCCGGAGCAGGGCAGGGTCGGGGGCGGTGAGCCAGCGGCGGCAGTCTGCGACCGTCTGCAAAATCACCGGCATCCGGTCATGCACGGTTGCGACGGCGGGCACGGCGGCGGTCGTCAGCACGGCAAAACCGTCGCGCCCGTTGAACGTATCCCAGATGCCCGCAAATCCCGTGACGCGTGACGGCACGATATCAAACGGCTGGGGCGGTTTCTGGGTGCGGTCCCATTCAAAGAAACCGTCGGCCAAAATCACGCAGCGGCGCGATTGCACGCTGTCGCGGAACGACGGTTTTTCGAACACGGTTTCGGAACGGCAATTGACAAGCGGCTTGCCTTCCTTCGCCCAGCGCGGGATGTAGCCCCAATACAGATGCTCGATGGAATCGCCGCGGATGACGGGCAGGGTCGTGCCGGGGGTGGCCACGCCCGAAGCCTCCACGAAACGCGGCATTTTAATGCCGAAAAGATCGGCCAGCGCCTGCAAAGCTGCGATTTGTTTATAGCGGCCGCACATGATATAGTCGCCTTCCAAAATTCGAGAGGAATAAAGCAATGGCGGACCAAAAGGGCAAGACAATTCTGACAGGCGTGAAGCCCACGGGCGCGCCGCATATCGGCAATTATATCGGCGCCATCCGCCCCGCGCTGCGCCTTGCCGCGAGCCACGAAAAATCATACCTGTTCATCGCCGATTACCATGCGCTGAACGCCGTGCATGACCCGAAGGCGTTGAAGGAAGACAGCTATCAGGTCGCGGCCTGCTGGCTCGCGCTCGGGCTCGATCCGGCGAAAACGGTGTTGTACCGCCAGTCGGATATTCCCGAGATCCCCGAACTCGTCACGATTTTGTCTGCCGTCACGCCCAAGGGGCTGATGGACCGCAGCCATGCCTATAAGGCCGCGAAGGACAGGAACGCCGAAGAAAACCGCGACCTTGATGCCGATGTCAATATGGGGCTCTACACCTACCCGCTGCTGATGGCGGCCGACATCCTGATCGCGAATACCGATATCGTGCCGGTTGGCAAAGACCAGGTGCAGCACATCGAATTCGCGCGCGACATGGCGGGTTATTTCAACCAGGCATTCAAGAAGCCCGTGCTGAAACTGCCGGAATACCAGCTGGAGGCTGGCGGCGCGCTGCTGCCCGGCATCGACGGCCGCAAGATGAGCAAGTCGTATGGCAACCACATCCCCGTCTTCATCGACAGCGCGGCGCGCCGCAAGTTGGTGATGAAAACGGTCACGGATTCCAAACTGCCCGCCGAAGCCAAGAACCCCGACGAAAACGTGATCTATCAGATCTATGCACATGTCGGCACACCCGAAGAAGTGCAGGCGATGCGTGATGCCTTTGAAAAAGGCGGCATGGGCTATGGCGACGCAAAACAGAAATTGTTCGAGGCGCTGGAACGCAACTTCGAAAAACCCACCGCGATCTATAACGAGCTGATGGGCGACCGCAAAAAGCTGGATGATATTCTCGAAGAAGGCGCGGCCCGCGCGCGTAAAGTGACGCGCGAGACGCTGTCGAATGTGCGGGAAGCGATTGGGTTGACGCGGTTGCGTAATTAGGCTGCTAAAAATTCATACTGCAATAAGTTAGTTCGCCGAGATTCCCGGGAGAGCCGGTTTAATGGCATCGAAAAATAAAATAAGAATAAGTGTATTTTTCCTTATATCTCTCGCGTTGCTCGGAGTGTTTTTTTACGCGAAACAAGAAATAGACCAAATTCGCAGAGAGGGTAGAACCACGCACTGGCCTGAAGCCCATGTCATCAGGTTTTTTAACACAGTGACAATAGATGCATCATTTTCTGACAGCCTTAAGCCCGGTGAAGTCAAAATCTCTGAAAAAGAATTTAGTGACCTTGTGTTGGATGCTTGCCGAGAAACGTTAAAAAAGTCCGGCGAATTTGATGATGTTGCGATCGAACATCTGGGCGATAACATATCTTTCGATAATCATCCGTTAAATATGGGGTTACGTTTTTATCTGGTTAAAAATGCCCCGCCTTTTGTTGCCCCCCCAAAAATTATGAAATTAAATATAGATTTGTACGAAAATCATTCGCATTTGAACCGGAATTCTATGAGGGTGAACTTGTTCTGATACGTGAGGGAGATATTCGTGCTGGTCGACCACAGCCCGGTGGTACCGCAGATGTTTTTGTCCTTCCGGATGATATAAGTGAGCAGCGTATGGCCTTAAGGTTCTACGCCGAAAGGCGCTGCGATGAATTACGCGATCTTATGAGTCCAAATGCAGATAACGCCGCGGAATATGAAGCTGAAATATTGAAAAATGCTAATCCGATTAAATAGGCGATTTATGAGAATAAATTATCCTGCGTCTGCAGTGAGTACGATGGATACGCGTACATGTAGTGTGGCTTAGTGTTACGCCCTTAATGAACTCAATTTTTCTTAATTATATCAATATTTTATCTGCGTATATTGACATAACAACCGATATCCCGTATCCTCCGCCCACCTCAAAATTAGCGAGCCGAGAGCCATGAAATTCGAAGACACCAGCCTGTTGCGCCACCCGACCGTCGAGAAGGCGTATAACGTCATGCGCACGTTTTTCTCGGATGGCGACGACTGGGCGCGCGAAGCGGTGCGGGCGGGGGAGATTATTACCGCGAATGCCAAGAACCCCGATCCCGATGCGATCGCGGCGAGCGTGCTGATGAACGGCATGGTTATTCCGTATGAGGCTGAACAGTTCGAGCAGAGCGTTTCCCCCCGTGCGGCGGATTATTTGAAAAAATTCTATGCCCTCGACCTCGAAAACCCGACCTTCTCGACCGCGGGCGAACAGCAGGTGTTGCTGGCGACCGCCGTGATCGGGCTTGAAGCCATTCAGGCGAAAATCGCCGCCGGCGACGTCGCGCATATCATCGAATACCGCAATGTCAGCCGCTTGATCGACATGAACGAACGCAGCCTCGCGGAAATCGCGCGCGACGGCACAACGGAACCCGAAATGCTGCAGGCCGCGCAAACCGCGCTCGTGGGCGCACAAACCGCGCTCGCCAATGTGGTGGCGCAGCGCGTCGAGGAATTGAAATTCGAAAACACCGGCCTGCCGGACCACCCCACCATCCGCAGCGTCTATGAAGAAATGAAGTCATGGGCGTTTGATGGCGACGCGCTGGGCGGTTACGCGCAGACGAACGCGGCGATTGCCAAAGTGGTGGCGGACAGCGTATCGAGCGACCCCGAAGTGATCGCGGCGGCGCTGCTGAACCAGTACAACACCCTGCGTCCCGGCCATAAAAAGCCCGAAGATTTCGGCGCGCGCATCGGCGAGCTGTGGACGCAGACCTCCGCCTGGGCGCGCATGGGCGGCGATGAAACGGCCAACCAACCGAAAACGCCGGAGGCATTGGCGATCCGTCAGGCCGTGCGTCTCTACTTCCTCGAAGAACAGGTCGCATGGCTGAATTCCGCGAAGGGCATGGAACATGATGCCCGCATCGAGACGCTGGAGCGCCTCGAAGACAGCCGCGACATCGTGGCGGAAGCCGCAGCGACGCAGGACAATCCCGTATTTAAGGCGCGCCTTGATAAGGCAGTCGCGGGCGCGGATGCGCTGATTCACAAGCCGGAAAACGTGAAAATCCGTAAGCCCGGCAGCCCCAAAGTCGATCCGGGTTGGTAAAAATAACGAAATAATGTAGTATCCGTCTCACGAGGTTTTGACATGAAATTCGCACTCGCATTTATCGCCGCCGTTATCTTCTCCGCCCCCGCTATCGCAGATCGCGGCGACGATGCGAATGCCCCGAAAATCGTGATCGCGAAAACCACCTCCGAACAGCGCGCGGTTGCTGAATCCATCTCGGGCCGCCTGCGCTCGGCACTCGACAGCGAGCCGTACACCATCGACGCCGATGGCCGCGACACTTCCACCCGCCGCTAACCCCTAAACCGTCATCCCAGCGAAGGCTGGGATCTCCGCGCGTCTAGCGCGGATTTGTAAAGGCGGGCCTTTCGGCCTGCGAGATGCCAGCCTGCGCTGGCATGACATTGTTTATGAAAAACAGTTGCGG
>JAQSWE010000107.1 GCA_029266795.1 Alphaproteobacteria bacterium
CGCAAAAGACTTCCCGCAACCACAGCCCGCTGCTTCGTTCGGGTTGCGGATCTTGAAGGCGGATTTGACGATGGATTGCATGTAATCGACTTCCGCGCCGTTCAGGAACTGGATGGAGGTGGTGTCGGTCACGAGGCCGTCGAATTTCACGTCGTCGTCGTTGATCTTGTCATCAAGGCCGAGTTCGTACTGGAAGCCGGAGCAGCCACCGCCCAGCACCGTGACGCGGAGCATCAGGTTCGGGTTGCCTTCCTTTTCGCGCAAAACGGCGAGGCGCTTGACGGCGCTTTCGGTGAGCGTGAGGGTCGAGGTCAGGGGCGTATCGGGCATGGGAAACTCCGTTCCATCAGGTCGTCTCGATTAAACATAAGCAGGCGACATATTATCCTTTAATTCTACCGCATAATATGGTTTAAAAGCCTTATAAATCAATAGAATTCCGGCTTTTTGCGGCCGGGCTTCGCGGGGGATATCATGGCACGCGCTGTTGCTAAGAAGTTGAAATCCTTGGGTGAAACTGGCCCCAAAGACCCGCTCGCCAAATTTCTGGCGGCGGATGGGCTTTCCACATTCGCCTCTCGCCCTGCTGAAAGTCGCGGCCGCCTGCATAAAGAAGGCCCCAGCAAGACGCGCGGCGATTTCGAGCGCGACCGCGACCGCATCATCCATTCCTCGGCTTTCCGCCGGCTGAAATTCAAGACTCAAGTGTTCGTCTATCACGAAGGCGACCATTACCGCACGCGCCTCAGCCATTCGATCGAGGTGGCGCAAGTGGCGCGCTCGCTCGCGCGGCTGCTGAAGGTGGACGAGGATCTGGCGGAGACTTGCGCGCTGGCGCATGACCTCGGGCACACACCTTTCGCTCATGTCGGCGAAGATGCGTTGGCGGAATGCATGAAGCCCTATGGCGGTTTCGACCACAACGACCAGACCCTGCGCGTGGTGACGAAGCTGGAAAAAAAATACCCGAATTTCGACGGCCTGAACCTGACATGGGAGTCGCTGGAGGGGTTGTGCAAGCATAACGGCCCGCTCTACAAAACAGGCCAGAAGAAGCCGAAGCTGGAAATCACGCTGGCCGAACTGAGCAAGCAGATGGATTTGCTGCTCGGCACCTATGCCTCGGTCGAGGCGCAGGCGGCGGGGATTGCGGATGACATTGCCTATAACAGCCATGACCTCGACGACGGGTTGCAGGCGGGGATGTTTACGCTCGCCGATGTCGAGCAGGTGGAATGGGTCGGCGCGATCGTCCATGCCAAGAAAAAAGCCTATCCCGGCATCGCGCCCTATACGCTGGCGCAGGAAACCATCCGCGACGTGATGGGAACCTATATCATGGATGTGCTGGCGGAGAGCAAGAAACGCATCGCGGCGCTGAACCCGAAAACCGCCGACGATGTGCGCGCGGCGAAGGATATGGTCGTCGGCATGTCGGATGCGATGCGCAAAAAAGACCGCGCATTGCGCGATTTCCTGTGGGCGAATTTCTACCGCCATCATCAGGTAAGCCGCGTGCGCCGCAAGGTGTTTTCGGTCGTGCAGGATTTGTTCGAAGTGTTCATGGAACACAAACGCTGCCTGCCGCCGGAATACCTGAAGCAGGTGCAGAGCGTGCCGAAGGGCTGGGACGAAAAAACATGGCAGGCGCGCACGGTTGCCGATTACATCGCAAGCATGACAGATCGTCTTGCCGTGCTGGAGCACAAAGATTTGTTTGACGCGTATCAGGTGGTGAGATGAGCAACATATTCCATGCCTACAAGGATAAAGTAGGCGACATCCTGAGCAAGATGGCGGCGAATGGCGACATTCCGCAAGGGCTGGACATGTCCCGCGTGACGGTGGAGCCGCCGAAGGACGCCACCCATGGCGATATGGCGACGAATGCCGCGATGGTGCTGTCAAAAGCGGCGGGCAAGAACCCGCGCCAGCTGGGCGAAGCGCTGGCGGGTAAACTGAAAGAACTGCCGGAAATCCGAGAAGTGACCGTGGCGGGGCCGGGCTTCGTCAATTTCCGTCTCGCCGATGCGGAATGGGCCTCGACGCTGCGCACGATTTTATCGGACGGGATTTATTACGGCGACAGCAAGATGGGCAAGCGCGAGAAGGTTGTCATCGAATACGTCTCCGCCAATCCGACCGGCCCGATGCATGCGGGCCATGTCCGCGGCGCGGTGATCGGCGACACGCTGGCGAACCTGCTGAAAAAAGCGGGCTATGACGTCACCAAGGAATATTACTTCAACGACGCGGGCAACCAGATCGATGTGCTGACGCAGACGGCCTACCTGCGTTACCGCGAGGCGCTGGGCGAAGATATCGGCGCGATCCCCGAAGGACTCTATCCCGGCGAATACATGAAAGACGTGGCGCAGGCCATGGTCGCGCGCGACGGCAAGCAGTGGCTTGGCGTGGCGGAAACCGCTTGGGCGCCCGCGATGCGCGATTTCGCCGTCGAATACATCATGGGCATGATCCGCGACGACCTCGACCTCATCGGCATCCACCACGACGTCTTCTCGAACGAGCGCGTGATGATCGAGGACGGCACGCTGGAAAAATCATTCAAGACGCTGCACGACAAGGGCCTGATCTATCAAGGCACGCTGCCGCCGCCGAAGGGCAAGGAGATGGAGGGCTGGGAACCTGTGGAACTCACGCTGTTCCGCTCCAGCAATTTCGGCGACTCTTCCGACCGCCCGTTGAAAAAGCGCGACGGGTCGTGGGCGTACATCATGCCCGATATCGCGTACCACTATAACAAACTGCAGCGCGGCTTTAAGTGGATGATCAACGTGCTGGGCAAGGATCACCAAGGCTACGAAGAAAAAATCCGCCCCGCCGTTGCTGCGCTGGCCGAAGGCGCGAAAGACATCCGCCTCAACGTCGTCTATTGCGGCATGGTGAAGTTGTTCAAGAACGGCGAGCCCGTGAAACTGTCGAAACGCTCCGGTAACATCATCACGCTGCGCGAGCTGGTGGAGGAGGTGGGGGCAGGCTCCGTGCGCTTCTTCATGATGACGCGCACGCCCGATAGCGAACTTGATTTCGATTTCACCAAGGTCGTGGAACAGTCGAAAGACAACCCCGTATTCTACGTCCAATACGCCCATGCGCGCTGCGCGTCGGTGCTGCGGAATGCCAAGGAAATGTTCCCGGATGCCGATTTGTCGCCAGCGGCGCTCGGTAAGGCAAACCTTGCGCGTATTTCTTCGGCGGATGAATTGCAGCTGGTGCGCTTCATGGCGGGTTGGCCCCGCGCGGTGGAAGCGGCGGCGGAAGCGCACGAGCCGCACCGCGTCGCGTTTTACCTGCACGATCTCGCCTCCGAATTCCACGGCTTCTGGAACAAGGGGCGCGATGACGGCACGTTAAGATTTTTGCACGAGAATGACAGGGAACTCAGCATGGCGCGGCTTGCGCTGGTGTCGGCGGTGAAAACCGTCATCGCCTCCGGCCTTGCGGTCATGGGCGTTCCCCCGGTAGAGGAGATGCACGGATGACTGAGATGACACCGAAAGACGACGACAGCCTCGGCTCGTTCTATATGGGCCGTATGCGTACGCCGCCGGAGCCGCGCCGCCTGCTGCCGAAAGGCGTGCTGACGGGTGCTGCGCTTTTCGCCTTCACCGCGATCATCTGGTACGCCTATCCGCGCGGTCAGGAAAAATTCTCCGGCCTCGATATCCCCACGATTTCGGCGGACAAGTCGGTCTATAAATTCAAACCCGAAAATCCGGGCGGCATGGAAGTGCCGCATCAGGACAGCACGGTGTTCGATCCAATCGACAACCGCTCGGCTGACTCCGCGCGCGTAGAGCGCCTCGGTGCGCCGCCGGAGGAGCCTGTGGATAAAGACGCCGCCATCAGCACCGCGCCCATCGACAAGAAAATGGAAAAGCTGAACCTTGAATCGCAGCTGACGACGCCGGTATCGGAAGACACCGAAAAAGTCATCGCGCCTGTTGTAGAGGAAGAAGCCCCCGCGATGCCCGCCGAAAAGCCGGCAGCCGCGAAAGAAACCAAAGCGGTTGAAAAACCGAAAGCGGTGAAGGCCGAGGCAAAACCGGCTGCGAAGCCCGCCGCCAAGCCCGCAGAGAAACCTGCGGCTGCCACTGCTGCGTCTGGCGGCAATTTTATCCAGTTGGGATCGTATAAAGACATCGCGGCGGCGAAGGCCGACTGGGCAGTGCTGCAACGCAAATTCCCGCAGACGCTCGGCAAGATGAAAATGCGCACCCAGCGCGTCGAGATCGCGGGCAAGGGCACGTTCAACCGTTTGCAGGCTGGCGCACCAAGCCCCGCGCGCGCGGTGGAAGTGTGCAAGCTGCTGAAGGGCAGCGGCACCAGCTGCATCGTGGTGCATTAGTGACGGATCGCTGGCAGCAGATGCAGGACGATATCGGCGTCTTCACCGACAAGACCTTCGGTGCCAGCACGCCGCAGTCGAAGGCGCATCACCTCGCCGAAGAAGCGATGGAGGCCGCCGCCGATCCGTCCGATATCCTTGAATGGGCGGATTGCACCATCCTGCTGCTCGACGCCGTGCGCAAGGCAGGCTTTACGACCGAAGACCTTTACGCCGCCGTGCAGCGCAAAATGGAAATCAACAAGTCCCGCACATGGGGCGAGAAAGACAAAAACGGCGTTGTCCGTCACGTGAAATAATAGGGAAACCGAACATGCAGCTGACCGACCTGAAAGCCATCATCATCGACGCGACCGGCACGGAACTGACGAAGGAGGAACAAGACCTCCTGAAATCCGAACGCCCCGCCGGTTTCATTTTGTTCAAGCGCAACTGCGTGTCAAAGCAACAGGTCAAAGACCTCGTCGCCTCGGTCCGTGAATGCGTGGGCTGGGACGGGCTGCCGGTTTTGATCGACCAGGAAGGCGGCACGGTCTCGCGTCTCAAGCAGCCGGAATGGAAAGAATATCCGGCCGCGAAAATCTTCGGCGAGCTGGCGACAGCGTCGGAGCAGGAGGGCAGGGATGCCGCGCGCATCAATTCATATCTGATGGCGCTCGATCTCGCCGACCTTGGCATCAGCGTGAATTGCGCGCCGGTCGTCGATGTGCCGGCGCCGGATTGCCACGAATTCCTCTCCGCCAGCCGCACCTATAGCGATGCGCCGGAAATGGTGGGATTGCTCGGCGAAGCGGTCTGCCGCGGCCTTTTGGAAGGCGGGATTACGCCTGTTATCAAGCACATCCCCGGACATGGTCGTGCAAAGGTTGATAGTCATCTGGCACTGCCTTCGACCGATGCGCCCTTATCCGAACTGTCAAAAACGGACTTTAAGCCCTTCAAATATCTCAGCCAGACAGATATGAAAACGGCTGTTTGGGCGATGGCCGCGCATGTGGTATTCTCCTCCGTAGATCCTGATTCTGCCGCTACGCTTTCCACCCGGGTTGTCGAAGACGTGATCCGTGACGAAATCGGTTTTAACGGTGTCCTGCTGGCCGACGATATTTCGATGAAGGCCTTGGGAGGAACGCTGGAAAGCCGGGTCAAGGGAAGCATGGCGTCGGGCATGGACCTGACGATGCTGTGCAACGCCACGTTCGACGACCGCAAAACGGCGCTGAACTTCACCCCGAAACTGACCGCGCGGGCGGCCAAACGGGTGGCGGATGCGGAAGCGCAGCGCACGAAATGGCTGAAAAAGGGTAACGACAACAGGCAAGAACTCCAGGCAAAACTGGAGCAACTGATCGAAAAGCGAAGGATCGGATGAGCGAAGCGGAAAGCCCCAAATTCGAGGAAGACCTCCTCAAGGACCGGCTCGAGAGCGAGCAGCTGCTGCTGTATCTCGGCGGCTTTGACGGCCCCATCGACATGCTGCTGACTCTGGCGCGCGACCAGAAGGTCGACCTTGCCAAGATCTCGATCCTGGCGCTCGCCAACCAATACCTTGAATTCGTGCAGAAGGCGCAGTCGCTGCGCCTTGAACTGGCGGCCGATTACCTTGTGATGGCGGCGTGGCTCGCCTACCTGAAATCCCGCCTGCTGATCCCGGTCGAGGAACAGAAACAGGCTGAGCCCACCGCGCAGGAAATCGCCGACGCCCTGCAATTCCAGCTGCGCCGCCTTGAAGCGATGCGCGAAACCGCCGCCAAGCTGTTCCGCCTGCCGCGCCTCGGCTACAACATTTTCGCGCGCGGCGAGCCCGACGGGCTGCCCACTCAATATATATCCAAATACGACATGACCTATTACGACCTGCTCAAGGCGTATGGGGATGTGAAGCAGCGCCAGCAGAATTCGGTCTACAAGCTGAACCCCGTGAAGCTGTTCACGCTGGAGGAAGCGATCTCCCGCATGGAAAACATGATGGGCAAGATTCCGCAGGAATGGGTATCGCTGTTCATGTTCCTGCCGGGCGGGTTGAAGGACCGGATCGTCAAGCGTTCCGCCATCGCCTCCACCTTCGGCGGTGCGCTCGAGATGTGCAAGCGCGGCATGATCCAGATCCAGCAGGAAAAGAATTACGCGCCGATCTATATCCGCAAGCCCGGCGCCAAGACCGCCGTGAATGAAAATGTAGAAGCGCCCGCCGAAACCTCCATCGACCCCGCTGACCTGATCGACGAGGACGATGAAGAAGTTGCGGAAACGCAAGCCGTTGAAACGGCGGAAGTGACGGAAGAAATTGAATCTGTCGAAACCGCCGAAACGGCCGAAGAATTTGAAACGACCGCCGAAGCGGATGACGCATCTTCCGAAGAAGTAACTTCTGAAGAAAACGCTCAAGAAGCGGTTGCAGAAGACGAACAAGAATTCGATAGCGAAGAAATTTCGGCAGACGACGCCGAAGTGAAAGAAGGGGCCTGATCATGGCAAGAGCAAAGAAAAAGCAGCAAGCTGATACCGTTTCCGAAGAAATCGTTGATGCTGAAACCGCACAGGACGAAATTCTCGAAGCGAACGAGGAAATCGTCGATGGCGACGAAGTTGTAGAAGAAGAGGCCGCTACCGAAGAAGCAGTGGTCGAAGACGCGATCGACCCCGACGCACCGCTGCCCGAAATGACGCATGAAGATGTGCGCCTTGTCGAAGCGATCTTGTTCGCAACCTCCACCGCCATTTCCGTCGCGCAAATCGGCGAGCGTTTTCCGGCGGAGCGCAAGGCGCTGATCCCCGTGATCCTCGAACAGCTGCAGGCGCAATTCTCCAACCGTGGCGTGAACCTGGTTCAACGCGACGGCCGCTGGGCGCTGCGCACCGCGACCGATCTCGGCGACCGCCTGCGCCTTGAAAAAGAACAGCCGAAGAAATTCACGCGCTCGGCCATGGAAACGATGTCGATCATCGCCTATCACCAGCCCGTGACCCGCGCGGAAATTGAAAACATCCGCGGCGTGGCGACATCCCCCGGCGCGCTCGACGCGCTGATGGAAGCCGGCTGGATCAAGCCAGGCAAGCGCCGCGAAGTGCCGGGCCGCCCCGTCACCTGGCTCTCGACCCAATCCTTCCTCGACCATTTCGGCCTCGAGAAACTCGAAGACCTGCCGGGTATGGAAGAGTTGAAAGCCGCCGGCCTGCTCGACAAGCGCCCGGCCGTTGAAGCGATGCCGACCGCGGACCTGTTCGAAGAAAACGACAAGCATGAACACGATCCTCAGGAAGTGACCGATGAAGACCTCGTCGGCAAAGTAACGGAAGAGGGCGGCGATGTTTCCACGCTGGAGCCCACCGCGACCGGCGAAGACGAGGACGATGAGGACAGCGACGAGTCAGACGACGACGAGGATTCAGACGACGAAGAGTCCGATGATGAAGAATCCGACGACGAAGATGACGAAGAGTCGGACGACGATGAAGAAGAGGAATCCGACAGCGAAGAGGATGACTCGGACGATTACGAGGAAGAAGACGACGAAGAATCCGAAGATGACGATGACGAGGATTCTGACGACGAAGACGATGAAGAGTCCGACGAGGATGATGAAGACGACGAAGAAGAAGATGAGGACGATAAAGAATGGGACTTTCCATCTGGCATATTCTGGTCGTTGTTCTGGTCATCGTGCTGCTGTTCGGCGTAGGCAAGGGCAAGATCCCGCAAATCATGGGCGATCTTGGCAAGGGCCTGCGCAGCTT
>JAQSWE010000108.1 GCA_029266795.1 Alphaproteobacteria bacterium
TCGAGAAATGGTCGGTCCTGAGATAAGAAGCTTCAACTTTATCTCCGGATATATGCGCCAATGCCGCCTCAGCAATTTCGCGCGGGAAGTTGGTCTGTTCCGCAGCCCAGTCTCTGAAACTGGAACGAAAGCCATGGACCGTGATATCGGTACGTCCCAGGCGCTTCAGCAGGGCAAGCATTGCCATGTTCGATAATGGACGAGTGTGCTTATAGCTGGGGAACACCCATTCAGAAGCCTTTCCACCCTTATCCTGATGTGCCCTAGCCTGCTCCAACACTTGTAATGCACCCTGCGACAGAGGCACCTTATGTTCCCTGCCTGCTTTGATCCTATCGGCCGGAACCACCCATACACCCTTCTTCAGGTCGAACTCAGTCCATTGGGCTCCGATGGTTTCAGCTGTACGTGAGGCGGTTAGAATGGTGAATTGCAGTGCAAGAGAAGCGATACCGTCTTCGTCCTTGAGTGTTTTTACAAACTGGCCAACCTCTGCATAAGGCAACGCCGGCCGATGTTTCACCTTGCTCACTTTTGATCGAGCGGGAAACTGACTTTCCAAGTGCCCCCTCCAACGCGCTGGATTATCACCTGTGCGAAGTTTGCGTACCGCGGCCCAATCAAGGATCTTCTCAATACGCCCGCGTAGCCGAGACGCCGTCTCCGGTCGAGCTGACCAGAAGTTCTTTCCGTCAGGAAACGTCGGCCGCACCTGTTCAAAAATTTTCATGATCATCGCATCGTCAACGTCATGGACCGGTGTATCTCCAATAACGGGATAGGCATACTCCTCAAGTGAACTTGTCCACTGAGCAATATGCTTCTTATTGCGCCATCCAAACTTATGGGCATCGATATAATTTTCGGCGCATTGCTTGAATGACATTATGCGAGAGGCCTGAATACGTTGGGACGCTTTTGCTGCGTCACGGCTGTCTATGGGGTCCTTGCCGTCAACAAGCAGGCCACGGGCCTCTGCAGCCCGTTTACGGGCATCTGCCAAGGATACGGCATGGAGTGCACCAAGCCCCATCTCGCGTGCCTTTCCATTGAGCATGTACCTGAATGACCAAGACTTAGCACCTTCGCGAGACACTCGAAGGTATAGGCCACCCCCATCTGAAAACATTCCTGGCGCAGTCTGTCGCGCGACCTTTAATGCCGTAAGCTTTCCAATGGTGCGTGCCATGATATCTACTCCTCCAACCCACAATCTATCCCACATATTAACTGGAAATTGGGGCGAACACTAACAGTTAGTGATGAAGGTGGGCGAAGCTGAAATTACAATTTAACCCATGTTTTACTGTGGGATATGTAGATGTTGGAGGTTAAGTGTGAATGGTGGCGAATTGTGGCGAAAGAAATAGTTTGACGGACATCCTCTCCGCCATACGGCTCATTTAAAATTTCACTATTAAATCAATGTGTTGAAGGCTATTTTCCGGTCTGCCGGAAAGCCTCTTATTTGACATCACGTATACCTCGTGATAATTATGTTAAATTTTAAAACGATACAAAAACATAAAATCCCTAGGTGTGTCATGACCATCCTATCCGCTCTATTCGAGAAAATTGCCGCGCGCGTGCCGGACACCGCGCAGGCCAAAGAATTGCTGGCCGAAGCCGCGCGGGCAGAATCGCCGAAACGCCGACGCGAAATGGACGACGCGCAGCAGCCCAAAGATGACCCCAAGGAAAAGGCATCGAATGAATTACTGGCGCTGAGCAATCAGGCCTTCGAGATTGGTCAGGCTTTGCAGAAAATGAAAATGCCATTGACCCTGAGCCAGGACACCGAAGAGGACGAAGACGCGGCGAACTGGTGGGAAGCACCGACCAGATCATTTACGCTCGAACTTCTGCACGACGAAAAACGCCTGATGCTGTTCAAGGCATCCCGCAATGATGCCGGCGGATATTATATCGAAGCGGAAGAAAATACCGGCAACAGCGCAATGGCGCTGACCATGATGAATAACCGCCCCGCCGCCGATATCAAGGAAGTCCAAAAAGAACTGGCCGCGCATCTGGACTCCGCCTTCAACATCCCTGCAAACCAGGCTGCCGTGGCGTTGAAGCGCCTGACCGAAACGATTGATTACCGCCCAGAGAGGTTTCTTGAGGTCATCAAGACAAAACCCTTTCAGGAAGTGCTTGCTTTTGTGAAGAACGGCATCAACGCCGCCCATGTCTATGACGAGTATCCCGGTAAATTCCTGCCGCTCGACTGGGTGCTGATGTCGCGTCATCAAGAGAACAAGGACGGTAAAACCCCCGCTCCCTTCACACCCGCTGAGCGCGCGGAACTGTTCGAGGCCGTGGTGGCGCAGGCGAAGCCGGGCGACCGCATCATCAGCCGCATGACAATGACGCAAGCCGCGCTGAACGGCACCTATGAACTTCTTCCGCGCCTGATCGAACTCGGCGCGATCTTGAAACCTTCAAATGGCTGGAAAAACATGGCCTGAATAAAAACGCGCAAGCGCCCAATTACATGACGACCTTTGCGCACTGGATCGCAAGCGGCAGCCAGCGTGAAAACGACCTTAAAGCGGGTCGCGAAGATAAATCGCCCGCTTTTATGCAGTACCTGATCGATAATGACTACCCCGTCAATGTCAGCGGCAAAGGTGGGACGCCGCTGCAGGGCGCGGTGGAATCTGGCTCTCTCGATATCGCAAAAATGCTTATGGATGCGGGCGCGAAGCCCGATGCCACGCTGATGGAGAAAATCATCACCCCCGTCTATTACATGCAAAAAGTTTCGACGGAAACAGCAAAACAATTCCTGACCTCGCTGCATGAAGACCATGGCGTGCCCTTCGCGCAAGGGGCGGCAGACCGGATTTTCAAACTGCTGCAGAATTCTGTCGGCCAAAATTATTTCGACGCGAAATTCGAAGGCGTGAAGGCTGCGGCGGAAATGATCGAATTCTTCGCAAGCCATGGCGTAAAGGTCGCGGAAACACCCGATCTTGCCGCGTTCCGCGCCGAAGCTGCGCAAAAACTTCGCGGCGCCGACCCCGCCGCGCTGGCAACACTCGGCATCGAAGCGCTGCCCTTGATCAAGCGCGGCCCGCGGAACCAGCCTCCGACGCCGTGAGATTTTCTAGATCACCGGAAGAACTAAATCAGGATTTGCCCCTGCAAGTAGAGATCGTTGACGTCAAGGCCAGAGGTGTTGTCGAGCTGGGCAACCTGCACAAAACCATGGGCTGAGCCTGCGCCATCGCGGTCGACGGACAGGATTGTATTACTCCCAACTGACTGCAGGCTGACGTAATCCGAAATCGCCAGACCTGCATCTTCGCCAAGCAGATCGTGCAGATCGATGCGGTCGCCCTGCGCTTCACTGAAATCGGTGACATGATCCGGCGCACCGCCAGCACGGTCAACACGGAAGGTATCCGCCCCTGAGCCGCCAGTAAGCGTATCCGCCCCCGCGCCGCCCGTCAGGATATCGTCGCCGAGTCCGCCTGTCAGCGTATCCGACCCAGACCCGCCATCCAAATAACGACCCGTCGTTGCGCCGTTGGCAGAGAAGTCAATCTGATCTTGACCGCCGCCGCCATAGACCGCAAGCGTGGCTGACGCCGTGCCGCTGAAGGTGTCATTTCCGGTGGTCAACAAAGTTGCCGTGCCGCCGGCATTCACGACCAATGCCACATCAGCGAACTGGCCGGATGTCATATGGTTGGCAATCGCGCCGCCTGATTCAAAAGCCCCAGCGGAGACGTCCTGGCTGATGGAATAACCGAGCGTATCGGCGGGAACGAAAGCTCCGTAAGCTGTCATGAACTTGCCCAGTGTCTGCGCCAATTCATGGTCGCTGATGGCCGAATTGAGGTTATTGCTGTTGATGCCGTCCAGCGCCAAGGCCGCGTATGATGGATCCGCCGTCGCGGCGTTATCCGGGTCGGTCGCGATCAATATCCTTACTGACGCTGAATAATCCGTGCCGCTCGAACTGTCGCCAGAGGCAATGCGATAAATGGCATCCAAAATCGAATTGACGTCCACCGCCGCACCATAATGGGAAAGGAAAACTGTCAGTGTGCTGTTAAATTCCTCCAGGGTGACTTCGGGATTCAACTGGTTCATGCCTATGGCATCTAGGACAGATCGGAGCATGAACGGATCCGCGGCCGCCTGATTGGCGGGCGCGGCCGCCAACAGGGTACGGACGGAGGAAAGATGGTCGGTCCCGGAAAAAGAATCAGTGATTGCGATCCTCTCCGCCGCCAGAAGAATTTCCGCAACATCGGTAATCGCGCCATAATTGTTCAGGAACGCCTTGAATGTCGCGTTCATTTCTCCGGGCGTTACATCGGGATTGAAAAGGTTCATGGAGATAGCATCCAGAACCCCGCGCAATTCGTTGTTACCTGCTTCCGAAAGATTTTCGGGCACAGCCGACAACAACGTGCGCACCGAGGAAAGATGATCCCCCCCCATGTATGAATTCGTATCCGCAAGACGCGCTGCATTATTGAGCAGGAGATTGACGTCTGTTACCGAACCGAGCTGGGTGACATACGCCTTTAATAGGCTGTTCATCTCCGCAGGCGTTACTTCCGGATTATATTGATTCATCGACATATTGTCCAGCAGTCCGCGGAGGAGAAAAGGGTCTTCCGGCGCCTGATTGGCGGGCACGGCCATTATCAGCGTGCGCACAGAGGACAGATGGTCAGAAGGCGTAAAGGAATCGTTAGAAGCGATGGATGAGGCTGCAGACAGTAATAGGTCCGTCCCTGCGGCGCCGCCATAATTATCCACAAAAACTTTTATGATGCTGTTCAATTCGGCTGCGGTTATCTCCGGATTGTTTTGCGCCATGGTAATGCCCTCCAGCGCCTGCTGCAGGGAGGACTTCGTTACCTCAGCCGCATTCGCGGGTTCTGTTTCCAGCAGCACGCGCACCGACGACAACAAATCGACCGGGGGATAAGCGCCGTTGTTGCTCGCAAGGTTGTAAACAGCGAACATCAGCGAATCGACGTCCAGCAGTGTGCCGAATTTGGATGTGAAAGCGATAAACGCGTTTTTCATTTCGGCGGGCGTCACTTCAGGATCACCGATGTGAAGCGAAATATCGAACATGATGCTGTTCACCGTGGCAGGCGATGCCGTCCCGGCGATCGATGCCGGAACCGCATTCAGAATGGCAATCGTTTCGACGGACAAATGCTCGGTGCCAGAATATTGGCCCGCGATAGCGTCGACCGCATCGGCCACACTGTCGCCTGTCAAATAGGGGCTCGCCACCGTAAAAAATTCATTCATCGCCGATGTGAACAGCGCCTTGGGCGCTTGGGGGCTGGCATTGACGCCGTCGGCGATCGCCGCCATGACCGTATTCCAGTCGTTGCCAATCGCCGAGATATCGGCAGGCGTTGCGGAGATCACGAGGGATTTGAATGAGGACCAATTAGCGGATGATGCGGCGGAAACGAGTTGCGCGGCGGTTGTCATGGGAAGCCCCCTATAATTCAATAATGAGAAAATTTCCATGTATCATGCGCTACGAGAATTAAAAAATAATGAACGGGAACGAGCAGTCGCCTGTCTTGCGCATAAATTTCAAACAAGAAGAAAGCGTGCCTTAAACTTTTCTCATTGGATATTTTCTAGATAACATTGTCGTGACGGCTTTCCAGCCCTAACAAAAACTCCTTCACCTCCAACCCGCCCGCAAACCCTGTCAGCTTGCCGTTTTTACCGATCACGCGGTGGCAGGGGGCGACGATAGATATGGGATTTTTGCCGTTGGCCGATCCGACGGCGCGGACGGCTTTAGGGCTGCCGACTTCTTTTGCGATATCGGCATAGCTGCGCGTTTCACCGAAGGGGATGCGGCAGAGCGCGGCCCAGACTTTTTTCTGGAACGGCGTGCCGGAAAAATCGAGCGGCAGGGAAAAGGCGTCGCGCGTGCCGGCGAAATATTCCAGCAACTGGCGCTCTGCCTCCAGCAGCACTTTATGCTTTTTATCCTCTAAGCCATGGTCGAGCCGCACGCGTTTCGGGTCGTCGTTTTCCCACAGGATCGCGGCGAGCCCCTTGTCGCTGGCGACCAGTTTCAGCAGGCCGACGGGCGTTTTGACGGTTTTATGCGCATAGCTCACGTGTTTTTATCCTCCTGCCCTTTCATATCTCGGGGCACGGCATCCTGTCCGGCCATTTTCGGACATGTATCACGGATGGCGGGAAAAGGCAAAATGACGCCGGATAAAAAAATCCCCCGGGGGCAATCCGGGGGATTTTTCTTATCTGGGGCTTACGGGTATCAAGAATTATGCGTGTGACATCGTGCTTTCTTCGTAGCGTTCCAGCACGGGCTTGCCGAGTTCGCCGATCGCGACTTTCGAAGCGGGCGTATCCAGAATTTCCTGAAGTTGCTTGCGGGCACGGAACAGGCGCGAGCGCACGGTACCGACCGGGATTTGCAGCATTTCAGAGACTTCTTCGTAACGCAAGCCGCGGATGCAGACCATGACCAGCATTTCGCGGTGCTCGGCCGACAGTTGCTTCATCGACTCTTTCACTTTCGCGAGGTCGGTGGTCGTTTCTTGCGACGCGCTCACCGATGCGCTGTTCAGGTACGGCTCGGGATCGTACTGGGTTTCGAATTTCTTCTTGCGGCGGTATTGCGACGCAAACAGGTTGAACATGATTTTCGAGGTCCAGCTGAAGAGGTTCGTGCCTTCTTCAAAGTATTCTTTTTTCTCGAGAGCGCGCAGGAGGGTGGACTGAACCAAATCCTCAGCGTCGCTGGCGTTGCGCGTCAGGCGCAGGGCAAAGCGGCGAAGGTTTTCCATTTCGCTGATGAGGGCTTTTTGTTCAAACATGGTGTGTACTCCTAGTTTTGGTTTTTTGAGTTGCTTGGTTGCTCGCTACTAAGTTCAGTATCGCTCCCCCCTGTGACCGCCGTTTGCGGGCCAAGTAACAGTTGCGAAAGAGTTTGTGACAGGCGTGTGACAAAGGGCTGAAAATGCAGGATATTTTTCCATAAACACGAGAAAACACCCCTTTTGTGTCACAAAAGGATGGGGGCTGCCGGAACTATAGTGGCGAGCTGAAAGCGGCCGCGAATCTGGCTGCCGCCTGATTCTCTTTATAAATCAAATAAATAAGATGATTCTTAGATTTTGCGGCTGCCGGCATAGGATTCGCGGGAATGGCCGTAACGGATGTTATCGACCAGCAGGATATCGCCCTCGTTGTAGTAACGCCCCTCGCGGCTGGCGAGGAAGGCCTGCAGCAGGATCACTGTTTCCTCACGCGTCAGTTCCGCGCCGTCACCGATCAGGAAGCGGCGGTGGCCGTTATGCGCGCGCGGGCCGTCGAGCGCGACGCGCGGGAACAGCATGTAACGCTGTCCGTCACGCGCATCTGTCTTGAAGGCGGGAATGGTGATACGCGTCATCAACGTCGGCACGGATGATCCGTCCGCCGCCGTCACGGGTTCCTCCATCCAGAAACCTTCGTCGAACTGGTGGGTGGATTCGGCGCAAACTTTCATCGCCTCATCACGGTCGGCAGTGCCGAAGCGGTCCTGCCAGGAGCGGAAATAGTTTTTGGATTTCTCGGGATGGTTTTCATCGAGGAAGCCGGTTTCAATGGTGAAGCCATATTGCTCCATGCGGGCCAGCAGCGCGCGGCCGACCGCGAATTGCGCGATATAGCTTTCTGTCTTTTTCGCGCAATGCGCGAAAGTGCGACCGCCCTGCCCCGTGCCGTTTGTGCGGCTGCAGAAAAACAGCAGGCGTTCGGGCATGAAACGCTGGTAGAGGATTTCGTTATGCGGCAGCAGGAAAAGATGCTTCGGGTAATCATCCGTCTCGCGCATGCATTTGGAGATATATTTCAGGTTCGTGCGGCCCGATGTCAGCCCGCCCCATTTGAACTGCTCCTCCTCGCCAAATCCCAAGCCTTCCAGGATGTTCATCGGCACGTCGTTCTGTTCTGTGGCGCGGAGGCCGGTATTGATGACCTGCAGCGTGCCGAGCGTGGCGAAGCGCAATTTGATCGCCGCCATTTTCTCCGGCGTCAGCTCGCCTTCGGCATCGAAGACATTGACGGGCAGCTCTTCCGCCCATTGCGCCGCGTTATCCGGCATGCGGTAACGCTCGTCTTCGGTCGCATTGGCGACCAGCGACATATCGAGCGCGGGTTCGGTATCGGCAAAGCGCAGGGCGGAATCGGGGGCGGTCATGGCTATAATCCTTTTTTTCTAAAGTTTTTTCAGTCCCGCCATGCCGATGAAAATATCGCGGGGGCCGGCGAAGGCCTCGCGCGAATGGGCGTGGCGGATATTGTCCATCAAAATCAAATCGCCCTGCGCCCAGCGGTATCCTTCGCGGGTCGCAAGATAAGCGCTTTTCAGGAGGTCCTTTTCGGCGTCCGACAACTCGAGGCCGTTGCCGAGCGGGTAGCGGCGGAATCCGTTGCGCAGCAGCGGGCCGTCCATCGCGATGCGCGGAAAGCGCATGTAATCCACGCCGTCCTTGTCGACGAAGCCCGGCAGCGTGATGCGTGTCATCAGAACGGGATAGCCCGCATCTTCCGCCCACCAGCAGCTGTCGTATTCGCGGCTGCGGCTTTGTGCGACATGCAGCGCGACGCCGCGATCGTCATGGCCGAAGCGTTCCTGCCAAGACTGGAAATAATTCTGCGCCTTTTGGGGGTGGTTGCGGTCGAGAAAGCCGACCTCGATCATCAGGCCATGGGTGCGGATTTTATCCAGCAGCGCGCGGCCCGCGCGCCCCGCCACCACAAGCGCGGATTCCAGTTTTTTCGCGGCATGGATAAAAGTGCGGCCGCCGGCGGCGGGCGGCGTTTCGCAGAAAAACAGGATGCGTTCGGGGAAGTCGCGCTGGTAATGGATTTCGCCGTTCGGCAGCAGGTACAGATGCGGCGGATAAAAATCGAGCTGGCGCAGGCCGGGCGCCGCCCATTTCGTTTGCCAGGCCGCAGCCGTGCGCCCGCCCGCCGAAAACTGGTCGCCCGCGCCGAAGCCCAGCGCGGCCATCAGCGGCTGCAATGCCGCGCGGTCGGCAAGTCCCGTATTCGTGACATGCAGCGCGCCCGTGTCGTCGAACTGCCCGCGCAGCTGCAGCAGGCGCGACGGGGTCAGCGCGCCTTGCGCATCGAAGCGCGCGAGGCCTGTATCGGTCAGGGCTGGGTGGCGGCGGGCGGATTGCATGGGCGTCCTGTTTATTACATCGGAAGAGAATACAGATTTATGGCAAAACGCTAAATATTCCGCCCTGTTAAAAGTGAATCGGCGTATAAATGCGCGCTCCGGCCATTTTTACTGCTGGATCAGGGGGATGAAAATTTATGCCCCGCTGATTCGTTATTCTCCTATTGAGCATAAATTATATATTTTCAGAGTATAAGTCAACCCGCCTGTCGCGATATGGCAGGAAAAACAATATGTTGCGATTAACGCATTATTTTAGTTGCGTTTTTGGGAAATATGTGAAACAATGATAAGGCTGATACAAGAGGCCAGAGATGAACGAGACAGAAAAAGAAAAAAAGGCGCGCCCGATGTCCGAGACCACAAGACCCGAAGTTTCCTTCCGCGAATTTGCCGTGTTGATGGCGCTGCTGATGTCGATCGTCGCGATTTCGATCGACGCCATGCTGCCGGCGCTGGGCTATGTCGCCGATTATTTCCAGCTCGCCGACCGCAATCATGCGCAATACCTGATCGGCGGCATTTTTATCGGCATGGGCGTGGGGCAGCTGGTGGCGGGGCCTTTGTCCGACGCGCTGGGCCGCAAGAAAGTTTTGTACGGCGGCATCGTGCTGTATCTTGCGGGTTCTGTGCTGTGCTATGTCGCGCCGACGTTTGAAATGCTGATGGCGGGCCGCCTGATACAGGGGCTCGGCGTTGCCGGCCCTTATGTTTCAACTGTTTCCATCGTACGCGACAAATATGCAGGACGCGACATGGCGCGCGTGATGTCGATCGTGATGATGATCTTCATCATGGTGCCGGCAATCGCTCCTGCCCTTGGCCAGCTGATCCTGACCTTCGGCCCGTGGCGCGCGATTTTCCTGATGTATATTTTCTACGCGATCCTGATCGCGGGCTGGATTTACCTGCGCCTTGAGGAAACGCTGCCGAAGGAACGCCGCGTGCCCATGACCGCCGCGTCGTTTGCGCATGGCTTTCGCGAGGTGGTCGGCAACCGCGTGGCGTTTTGCTATACCATCTGCATGGGTATCTGTTTCGGCAGCTTCATGGGGTACCTGAATTCGTCGCAGCAGATTTTTCAGGATAAGTTTAATCAAGGCGCGATGTTCACCTTCTATTTCGGCTGCCTTGCGCTGTGCCTTGGCGCGGCGTCGATGGCGAATTCGAAAATCGTCGGCAAATACGGCATGCGCCATATCTGCATCCGCGCCTTTATCGGCATCGTCGTGTCGTCGGCAATCTTTATGGCAGTTCACTTTAGCCTCGGCGATGTGACGCTGCCGATGTTCCTCGCCTATGCCGCGATACTGTTCTTTTGCTTCGGCCTTGTTTTCGGCAACCTGAATGCGCTGGCGATGGAGCCCATGGGGCATATCGCGGGCATGGCGTCGGCCATTATCGGCGCGACATCCTCGGCAATTTCCATGGTCTTGGGGACTTGGATCGGCCAGCTTTACGACGGGACGCTGATCCCGATGGCATCCGGCTTCCTGGTGCTCGGCGCGATTGCGCTTGCCATCATGCTCTATGCCGGCAGCCGGAAATTCGCGCCCGGCTACACGGCATAGAGTGACGTTATCCGTTTAGTTCAGCTGCAGGCCGAGGATCGAGCCGAGCACGCTGGACCAGATGCTATAGTCGTTGTTGTCATCGTCATAGCGGCCATACTGATAGCGGTTGTAATAACCGTCGCGATAGCCTTTCTGGAAGCCCTGGCGGAAGTAGTAGTTATACTCGCTCTGGCGGACATAGTAGCCTTGATAGCCCATATTCGCGTCCTGATAGGCATAGGCATTCCAATAGTCATATTTCCAGCGGTCGAGACGGTCGGCACGACCGGAGCGGAAGCCTTCCGCATAGCCCTGGTTGACTGCCTGTTTCAGCAGGCGCGCGCCATAAACATTGGTCTGGTAGTAGCGGCCGTCGCGCTGATAGCGGTAGTTATTCGCCGTGTAGTAATACGGGTCGTTGTAATAGTTATACCGGTTATTGTAGTTGCGGTATTGGTTCTGCTGCGCGCGCAGGCGGTTGAGGTAATCCTGCTGGCGGCGGTATTCGTTGATGCGGTTTTGCTGGCGCAGGTTTGCCAGCTGGCGGTCATAGGCCGCCTGTTGTGACGCCAGACGCTTGCGGTATTCGGCCTCGCGGCGGCGTTCTTCCTCGATGCGCTGGGTCTGCTGGTCGCGCGAGATGCGGGCTGCACGGTTTTGCGCCTGCTGCTCCAGACGGCGCTCTTCCGCGCGCTGGCGCTCGGCTTCGCGTTTTTCCGCATTGATTTTCGCCTGTGCCTGACGGTCGTTTGCCAATGCGCGGGCTTTTTCCTGCGCCTCGGCACGCTCGGCCGCGCGCAAGTCTTTCTGCTGCTGCTTCTCGGCTTCTTTCCCCTCACGCTTGTCGTCGCGGGCTTGGTCACGCGATTCACGGCGCAGTGCAGCCTCCTGCTCGGCTTGTGCGGCGGCAGCGCGGTTTTTCTCGGCCTGTTCTGCCTGTGCAGCCGCGCGGGCTTTGCGTTCTTCTTCATTCGACGCTTTACGGTCGTTCTCGCGTGCCTCTTTCTCCGCGCGTTCCTGCGCCTGCTCGGCGTCGCGTTTTTGCTGCTGGGCCGCGCGCTCTGCCTTCGCTTCCTCGGCGTTGCGGCGGTTGGCTTCGGCCTGCGCGGCCTGTTCGGCGGCACGCTGCTGTTGTTTTGCAGCCTGCTCGCTCTCGCGCTGCGCGTCCTGCGCCTCGCGCTCCGCGCGGCGGGCATCGGCTTCCGCCTTATCCTGCTGCTGGCGGGCGGCGCGTTCGGATTCACGCTGCGATGCCTGCTGTTCTCTCAAAGCATTCTGTTCGGCGGCGCGCTGCTGCGCTTCCTGCTGCTGGGCCGCGCGTTCCTGTTGCTGTTGTTGCTGCTGGGCTGCACGCTCTGCCGCCTGTTGTTGCTGTTGCGCCGCGCGTTCCTGCTGGCGCTGATCGCCCTGTTGCTGCGCCTGTCCCTGCTGTGCGGCGCGCTCCGCCTTGCGGTTGGCTTGTTCCTGCCGCTTTAGTTCCTGCTTGCTCAGCGGCGGTGCGGCGGCTTCGGCGGCGGCGGGATCGGCTGCCCCCTGCGCGAAGGCATAAGGGGATGCTGTCAGGAGGGAAACCAGCAGCGCGGAACTCAGGAGGGTGATTTTTTTCATATTTAGGTCGCCTTTTGAAAAAATACGGACGCTTATATAACGTATGAAACCGCAAAACCCTTCCCTGAATTTAATTTGCAGTAAATTCAAGGATTAAGGCTGCCAATGACGCCAGTCTTCCCATGTCCGGAAATGGCTGGCGGCGCGGGCTCCCCGTACTATATCGTCTCCCCATGGACGTGCCACAGAATTATTACAGCGCCTTCGCTGCCCGCGACGCCCGTTTCGACGGGGTGTTTTTCGCGGGCGTGACATCGACCGGCATCTATTGCCGCCCCGTCTGTACGGCCAAAACGCCGAAAGCCGCCAATTGCAAATTCTTCGCCAATGCCCAGAGTGCGGAGGCCGCCGGTTTCCGCCCCTGCCTGCGCTGCCGCCCCGAACTCGCCCCCGGTTACGCCCCCGTCGATGACGCGCCCCGCATCGCGCAGATGATCGCAGCGCGGCTGGAGGAAGACATGAGCCTCGGCGATATCGCGGCGCAGTTCGACCTCAGCACCCGTCAGATCCGCCGCATCATCCGCGCGGAAATGGGGGTGTCACCCATCGAACTCCTGCAGTCGCGCCGGTTGCTGCTCGCCAAGCAATTGCTGACCGACACAGCGCTGCCAGTGACGGAAATCGCCTATGCCAGCGGCTATCGCAGTTTGCGCCGCTTCAACGACGCGTTCTTGAAGCGTTACCGCATGCCGCCGTCGCGGCTGCGCAAACAGGTAAAAACGGACGGTATCGCGGCGGGGGATTCATCGACGCTGCTGCTGTCCTATCGCGCGCCCTATGACTGGGACGGGATCCTGGCTTTCCTCGGCGCGCGGGCGCTGAAGGGGGTGGAGGCGGTGGTGGCGGGGCAATACCTGCGCACGGTGCGCCTTGGCAAATACAAGGGGTGGGTGCGCGTGGGCCATGCGCCGGAGCGCAGCGCATTGACCGTGGAGTTTTCGCATGCGCTGCTGCCGGTACTGCCGGTATTGCTGGCGCGGCTGCGCAACCTGTTCGACCTTGGCGCGCGGCCCGATGTGATCGCCGCATATTTCGCAAACGACAAAACCATCGGAAAAATGGTGAAGCGCAACCCCGGACAGCGCGTGCCGGGCGCGTTCGATGTGTTCGAACTGACCGTGCGGGCGATACTGGGACAGCAGGTGAGCGTGAAGGCGGCAACCACGCTGGG
Source organism: Alphaproteobacteria bacterium (assembly GCA_029266795.1). Lineage (GTDB taxonomy): Bacteria > Pseudomonadota > Alphaproteobacteria > Micavibrionales > UBA2020 > JAPWJZ01. Next base: position 13,541 of record JAQSWE010000108.1, read on the forward strand.
CGGGCGGTTTATCGAGGGGTTTGGCGAAAAACTCAAAACGCCCTTCCCCGATCTCACCCATCTCAGCCCCCTCCCCGGCGCGATTGCGAAACTGGAAGAGGGAGATATTGCGCGGCTGGGGATTAACGGCGCAAGGGCGCGGAGCATCCTTGCGCTGGCATCCGGTTTTGCATCCGGCGCACTGGTGCTGGAACCGGGGGTGAATCCCGATGCCGCGATACAGCAACTGGATGACATTCCCGGCATCGGGCCGTGGACCGCACATTATATAGCCATGCGCGCGCTGCGCTGGCCGGACGCATTTCCAACCGGTGATATCGGCGTCATGAATAACCTTGGCGGCATGACGGCGAAAGACGCCGATAGGATGGCCGAAAAATGGCGGCCTTGGCGGAGCTATGCCGTACTGCATATCTGGCATAACCCCCAGATGCCAAAAGATAAAAAGTGACGTGAAACCTGAATCGCTCCTTGAGAGTTTGTTTGGAAACGAATTTCAAGGGAGGCGACCATGCTGCGCGATTTCATCATTTTCACTCTGGCCGCATCGACGATCGGCTATGTGGTTCATAAACGTCTCAATCAAGAATGCGCCGAGCGCGTTTGCGGCGGCGAATCTTCCGACCTCGACAAGGATGCCGACGATATGGTCGATCTGGCGTCGATGGATTCTTTCCCTGCGTCCGATCCGCCCGCATGGACGAAGGTTTCGGCCAACCATGTGTCGATGAATTAAGCGGCCATGAAAAAGCCGAAAAAGTCAGCGGCCAAAACGGCCGCCAAGCAGCGCAATGTGCAAAAACAAGTCGCACGCGCCGACCGCAAATCGGATGCCGAGCCTTCCGCCATGCAGGCAGGGGCGCGCGAATACCCGGTGCCGCCCTTCCCCAAGCAGCATTTGCCCAAGCCCGGGCTGGAGGCGGATGTCAACCCACAGCCGATGTATGACGCCCCGTATTACCTCGGGTCGCGTAAGTTACAGGACAAGGTCGCTATCATTACCGGCGGTGATTCCGGCATCGGTCGCGCCGTTGCGGTGATGTTTGCGCGGGAAGGTGCGGATATTGTGCTGATGCATTTGGCCGAGCATGAAGATGCCGCGCTGACGAAAGAAAGAGTGGAGGCAGAGGGCCGTAAATGCATTGTCATAGCGGGCGATGTGCGCAAAAAGGCTTTCTGCGAAAAGGCCGTGAAAAAAGCCGTCGATACTTTCGGGCGCGTGGATGTGCTGGTCAATAACGCCGCGTTCCAGGTGCATACGAAAGACATCGCCGACCTGACCGAGGAACATTTCGACGAAACGATCAAGACGAACCTGTATGGTTATTTCTTTATGGCGCAGGCGGCCATCCCCTTCATGGAGCGTGGCTCGGCAATCATCAATACAGGTTCCGTGACGGGGCTGCATGGCAGTAAGCATCTGCTCGATTATTCGACGACGAAGGGCGGCATCCATGCCTTCACCCGCTCCCTCGCGGGCAACCTGATCGGCAAGGGCATTCGCGTCAATGCGGTGGCACCGGGGCCGGTCTGGACGCCGCTGAACCCGTCGGACAAGG
>JAQSWE010000109.1 GCA_029266795.1 Alphaproteobacteria bacterium
CCGCTCAGGAACGCTGTCGGGCGGGGAAAGCCAGCGCATTCGTCTGGCCTCGCAGATCGGCTCCGGCCTGACGGGTGTGTTGTATGTGCTGGACGAGCCGTCAATCGGCCTGCACCAGCGCGACAACAACCGGCTGCTGGATACGCTGAAACGCCTGCGCGACCTTGGCAATACCGTGCTTGTCGTGGAACACGACGAAGACGCGATCCGCATGGCTGATTACGTGATCGATATGGGCCCCGGCGCGGGCATCCATGGCGGCGAAGTGATTGCGCAGGGTACGCGCGACCAGCTGATGAAGAACAAAAACAGCCTGACCGCGCAATACCTGACCGGCGCGCGCGAAATCAAGGTGCCGACGACCCGCCGCAAGGGCAAGACGGTCCAGACCAAAAAAGGCGTCGATACCCAGATGATCGAAGTGCTGGGCGCGCGCGAAAACAACCTGAAAAACGTCCATGCGCAGATCCCGGTCGGCACCTTCACCTGCGTGACCGGCGTGTCCGGCTCGGGCAAGTCGTCGCTGGTAATCGACACGCTCTATGCCGCCACCGCCCGCCGCTTGATGAAGGCGCGCCTGCATGCGGGCGCGCATGACGAAATCAAGGGGCTTGAATATATCGACAAGGTCATCGATATCGACCAGTCGCCCATCGGCCGCACGCCGCGCTCCAACCCCGCCACCTATACCGGCGCCTTCACGCCCATCCGCGACTGGTATGCGGGCCTGCCGGAAGCGAAAGCGCGCGGCTACGGCCCGGGGCGTTTTTCCTTCAACGTGAAGGGCGGGCGCTGCGAGGCTTGCGAGGGTGACGGCGTCATCAAGATCGAGATGCACTTCCTGCCCGACGTCCACGTCACCTGTGACGCCTGCAAAGGCACGCGTTATAACCGCGAGACGCTGGAAGTAAAATACAAGGACAAATCCATCGCCGAAGTGCTCGACATGACGGTGGAGGAAGCGGCCGAATTCTTCAAGGCCGTGCCCTCGATCCGCGAAAAAATGGAAACCCTGAAGGAAGTCGGCCTCGGCTACGTCCATGTCGGCCAGCGCGCCACCACACTCTCGGGCGGCGAGGCGCAGCGCGTGAAGCTGTCGAAGGAACTCTCCAAACGCGCGACCGGCCGCACGCTCTACATCCTTGATGAGCCGACGACCGGTTTGCATTTCGAAGACGTCCGTAAACTTCTGGAAGTCCTCCACCGTCTCGTCGATCAGGGAAATACCGTGGTCGTCATCGAACACAACCTCGAAGTCATCAAGACCGCCGACTGGATCATCGATGTGGGTCCCGAAGGCGGCGACAAGGGCGGCGAGATTTTGATTCAGGACACCCCCGAAAAAGTCGCGCGCGAAAAGCGCAGCTATACGGGACATTTCCTGAAGGCGCTGCTGGGCAGCAAATCGTCGAAGGTGGCATAACCCATTCCTGTCATACCGGCGAAAGCCGGTATCCAAGGACGGTGCCGCCTGTCGCCCGAAAGCCGGCGAACCTGTTTCTCATGATGCGCGCCCATGTCCGTGGACTCCGGCTTTCGCCGGAGTGACAGTCTTTTTTGAGGCGATGGCGTGAACAAACCCCGCCCCATCAATCCCTTCCCGCCTTTCCCTCTTATGATTTATGACAACATATTAAATCCATAATTTTGAAAGTTTTTCTAATACACCCGTATTAAAGATAGGGGATGGACATAACATGATTTCATAAATAGGATCGCGGCGGTTTCGAAAAATGATTCTCTGCCGGAGCATATCGCGCAAAACAAGGGCGCTGCTTTCAGGCGGAATAGAGGAAGAGATTTTCGAACATTACAAAGACGCTTCATTTTGAAAGGTAGCACTACAATGGCCGAACCCCGTCAGCTGACAGAAAAAGAACTCGAAGCCCGCAAAGAGATCGTTATTCCGATCAAGCCGAAAGAACTCTGGAACGCGTACACGAAATACGTTTTCGAAAAGCCGCTGGAAGGCCTGCAATGGGTCGCGAAGAAAGTGGACGATATGGCCGTTTCCAAGAAACTGCGCTCCGGCCCCCTCGCATTCCTCGGCATGCCCGCCGGCATCATCGGCCGTAACGGCGCGCGCGCGACGCACCACCTGACGGCTGGCAAATACCTGCACACCGCACAATGGCTGGGCGGCGGCGCTGCTGCTCTCTCCGCTTGGTACGTGGCTGGTTCCGCCCTCGCGGCGACCCTCGGCAACACCGCCGTTGCTGCCATCGGCGGCAAAATCGCCGTGACCGCAATCGCCGCTGCCGTGACCGTCCCCGTGATGGTTCCCGCTGCGATGATCGGCGTTGGCGCATTCTCCCTCGCTGTCGGCGTCGGCATCGCTGCCCTTTCCGTCTTCCCGGGCGCGCTGAACCTGATCACCGGCACCCGCCGCACGATCGACTACGTGAAAGGCATCCGCGGCGTTGATTACGACGGCGCGAAAGAAAAGCTGGAAATCGACTACAACTCGCTGCGCGCCATCGAAGAGCGCAAGACCTACCAGGAAGTGAAATACAACCTGGGCAGCCTGTCGGAAGAGCACCAGAAAGACATCTACGAAGGCCTCGCACAACGCTTTGCCAAAGCTGCGACCAAGGCAGCCGAGCAAGACGATGCGGCCCCCGTGGCACTGCCCGCTGCAAAAGCCGGCATCACCGTCACGCCGAAGCCGTAATCGCTTCTGCGATTAAAGAATACGCCCGCCGCGGTTTTCCGCTGGCGGGCGTTTTTTTATGCGGAAAATCAAGCCGCCGCGCCGCAGCTGGCGCCGTGATCCGCCCAGGTATCGAGCGGCGTGCCGCTTTCCAGATAGGTTTTGAGGCTCGACAGCACGCGCGGCCAGCCCGCCGTGACGCCCGCCGCCATCTTCGAGCCTTCTTTGAACTGGCCATGCACAACATCCAGCTGAACCATGTCGCCTTTGACCGAGATGTCAAAGCTGACCTGTGACAGGTCATCGAGATTGTCGGGCGCCGCCCAGCTGAGGACGAGGCGGTGCGGCGGGTTGCTTTCGACGACCTTGCCGGTGATCAGTGTATGGCCGTCGTCGCCATGCTCATGCCGCCAGTCCGATCCGGTTTTCCAGTCGGAGATATTTTTCTGTCCCCAATACTGTTTCGTGAATTCCGGGTTGGTCAGCGCCGCCCAGAGTTTTTCCGGCGTGGTCTTGATGTAGGTCGTGTAGACGAAATCGCGTGGCGTGGTCATTTTTTCTCTCCCTCTTCCAATGCTTGTTTCAAATTTTGCAGCGCGGTCAGACGTTCCTGTTCGAACTGGTGCGTCCAGCGCGTGTAGATCTCGTTGATCGGCACGGGGTTCAGGTAATGCAGCTTTTCCCTTCCCCGTTTCTTGGTGACGACAAGGTTCGCCGCCTCCAGCAAGCCCAGATGCTTGGTCACCGCCTGCCGCGTCATGTCGTGGCTTTCGCACAATTCCGTCAGCGTCAGCCCGCCCTTGTCGCGGAGGCGGTCGAGCAGCTGGCGGCGGCTGGAATCGGCAAGCGCCTTGAACACTTTGTCTTCGTCGGTCACCATGGTTTTATTATATGCAACTATTTGGTTGCATGTCAAGTGTAGCCTAAAACGCGAGGATTTCCGCGCCTATATCAAGACGTTAGCAATATGTAATTGCGTTTATCGCATGATTGTGATATGGTGATAAGTGGCAGGTTATTGAACAATTGAAGAGAGGATAAAAAGTCTAGCCGAGCGACGGCGGTTTCGGCGTCTTGTCGGGGTCGCGGCGGCGGGTCCAGTCGCGCAGGTCGAGCTCGGTTGCGCCTTCCATCTTGGCCTTGTTGTAGAGCTCCATGAAGGCGGGACGCGGCATGTCGATCATGATGCTCGTCTCGCCGAACGGGCCCTTGTCGTAGAGCAGCGCGAGTTTCGTGGCCTTGCCGTTTTTGGCCTGATCGACGCCCTCGACCTTGGCCCAGTCGATGCGGTCGTCACTGATGAAGAACATCTGGAAGTTTTGCTGCTCGCTCTGGCGCACGAAGACCGCGATCTTGAGGGGCTTGTTCACCATGGGGAGTTTTGCGCCCTCCGCCTCCGCCACGGGATTGAATTTCGTCGACAGGCGCACCGCCTGCACTTCGCGCACGGCGTTGCCGGTGATCAGCGTCAGGTCGATGCCTGAGCCCGTCGACATATCGGGCTGGTACACGGTCTGCCGCAGCCGCTCGAAACTCATGACGACGGGAATGGTCACGCCGTTTTTCAGCGTCATCGCGGAAATGTCGTTATCGACCTGAAAGACGTAATCGACGGCGGACGCCTTGAACGCGATCTGCCGCCAGTCGCCGGACGCGCCCTCGACCGGCGCGAAGGCGGTGATGATCAGGTCATCGGCATTGCCCATCGTGAAAACCTTGGGCAGCTTGCTGGAAAGACCGGGGTTCATGGATTGAGCCCGTTTGCTTTGCGTTTTTCGGGTGGAATTTCGGTACCCTTGCGCATCGACAATTCGCGCAAGTCGATATCGGTCAAGCCGTTCGTCAGCGCATTCTTCACCGCGGCGTTAAAGGCGTCGAGGTCGACTTCCGTGATCGCTTCCTCCGTCCGCAGGCCGAATTTCGCAGGGTCTCGGAAAGCCATCTTGGTGTAGGTGCCGCCCATGATGCTGTTGCCGGAGGCGAGAGAGGCGCGCAGGATATCGGCACCGGTAAATGTCACTTCACGGAAATCGGTTTTTTGCACGGTGCGCACAGACAGGCGGAAGGTCAGCGCGGTGAAGGCTTTGTTCTTTTCACGCTCGGCCGCTTCCTCGAATTCCTGTTTCAGTTTGGCGGCGAGGTTCTTGCGCGGGGTCAGGTTGGTGACGGAGGTCAGGTCCAGCACCGTATCCTCTGCCTCGCGCAGTTTTTTGCGCAGGTCGGCATGGGAGAGGTTCAGGATAATCTCCCGCCCGCCATCGAGCTTCAGCAGGGAATTTTTTTCGCCGAGGCTTTGCATTTCGGTGATCGTCTTGACGGGAAAGGAAAAAGTGTCGGTCGCGGACAAGCCTTCCTGACCCGGAATGCGGACATCAATCCACAAATCGCCGCGGTCTAAGTTGAAGGTCTTGAATAGCTTGGATTTGGCGTCCACGCGCGTCTGCTCCGTCAGGAAATCCGGTAGCGCACACCCTAGCAAAGCGTGTTTGTTATGTCAATTCAATGAGATATTATAGAGAAATCAGCCAGATACCTGCTTGGACGGTTTGCTGTCCGGCCAGCGGTTGTGAATCCACAGCCATTGTTCGGGGCGTTCGCGAATCCACGCCTCCAGATGCCGGTTCACCTCGGTCATGATGCGGCGGTAATCGGCGTCGCGGTCGCCGGTGTCGATGGCGGGTATCGATTTATCAATCGTGATGCGAAACCGCGCGCCCTGCAGGCGTTCCACCCGCAAGGGGCATAACCCGCAGCCGACCCGTACGGCGAATTGCGCCACACCCGGCGCCGTCATCGCATCGCGGCCAAAGAACGGGATCGCCAGGCCTTCGTTCATTTTCTGGTCGACAAGAATGCCGAGGGATTCTTTTTTACGCAGGGCCGCGAGGATTTCGCGCGCGCCCTCCGCCCCCTTCGCAATCTGCCCCGCCGAGCCGCCCTCGCGCCGCGCATGGCGGAGCAACCCGTCCACATAAGGGTTGTTGGGCTTGCGGTAAACGACATGCAGCGGCATGTTGATCCGCTTGGCGCATAGTGGCGGGATTTCCCAATTGGCCAGATGCCCGCCGAAGAATATGGCGGGCTTGCCGCTTGCCAGCACATCGCGCGCGTTTTCCATGCCCGCGAGATCGACGCGGTCGGCAATTTTTTTCAGGTGCGGGTATTCGGCGATAACACGGCCGAGATTGTCCCACATGCCCGCAACAATCTCTTTTTTTTCCACATCTGTTTTTTCCGGCATGGCGAGGGCAAGGTTGCGATAGGCCGTGCGCGTGACGCCAAGGCGCGGGCCGAGGCGGCGCATAATCCAGCCGCCGAGATCGGAAGCGGCGTCGAGCGGCAGCATGGCGAAGAAACCGTAGATAAAATACGCGCCCGCCGTTTCAAAGGCGTAGCGCACCTTTTTGGCGAAGGGCAGCGGCCGTACGCGCGTCATGTCCAGTTTTTCCGAAGCTGCGCGGCGATGCATTCCAGCATGCCGGCAGAATCCTGCCATTGCAGGTGGACGGTGAATTTGCGCACTTTCGCGCGCAAGGCCGATGGCAGGCGCACATGGTCTTTCGCGGTCGTCACGATGATGGCGTTCTTCGCCTCCGCCGCCGCAACCAGTTCCTGCAAGTCTTCCTCGACATAGGCGAAGTGGTCGGGATAGCTGCCCCAGCCTTCCAACATCGCGCCCGCCGCGATCAGGCTGTCGCGGAATTTTTCGGGCCGCCCGATGCCGGCGAAGGCAAAGACGGGCTTGCCGAACAGGTCGGGGTTTTCGGCGTCGGGACGCAGCGACGCGTAGAACACGGGAATGTCGTTATGCTTGCGGATTTCATCCGCTACACCCGCCTTATCTTCACCCACAATCACGGCGGCGTGCGCGCGCGCGAGGCCCTTGGCGATATCTTCGCGCAAGGGGCCGGCTGGCATGATTTTGCCGTTGCCGAAACCGACCGTGCCGTCGATCACCACCAGCGCAAAATCCTTGTGGATGCTGGGGTTCTGGTAGCCGTCATCCATGATGATGATGGTGGCGCCGGTATCGATGGCAGCCTGCGCGCCGAGCGGGCGGGATGTTGCGACCCAAGTGGGCGCTTTTTCGACGAGCAGCAGCGCTTCGTCGCCGACATCGGCGGCAGTATCACGGCCGGGTGAAACCTGCAGCGGCCCCTCTTCCTCCCCGCCATAGCCGCGCGTGAGGATATGAGGATTGTAGCCCGCATCCTGCAGCAGCGTGACGAGAGACATGACGACGGGCGTTTTCCCCGCGCCGCCGGTCGTGAGGTTGCCGACGCAAATGACGGGACGCGCGAGCGGCACGGGATAATAAAAATCAAACCGTTTTTCGACGACCCAGCCATAGAGTTTACCGACCGGCGCGAGCAGTTTCGCGGCGAGCTTCCATTTCGGCTGTGTCTGGTCGTACCAGAAGGGCGGCGCGCGCATCATGAGGCCACCACCAGTTTTTCGAGATAGGGGTCGAGCATCGAGGCGAGCGCCTGCGCGGCGACAGATTTTTCTGCCGTAAGCTCTCGCGCATTTGCACCCAGCTGCGCGAAATTCTCGGGCGATGCCAGCGCCTCGGCCAGCTTCGTTTTCAGCTCTGCCGCGTCGCGCACTTGCACCGCCGCCTGCGCGTTCAGGAAATCTTCGTTGATGGTGATGAAGTTGTACATCTGCGGCCCGTAGAAAATCGTGCAGCCGAGCTGCCCCGGTTCGATCGGGTTATGGCCGCCGATATCGGCGAAGCTGCCACCGACGACGACGGTCTTGCACAGGCGGTAGAACAGGCCGAGTTCGCCCATGGTATCGGCAATGTAAATATCCCGCGCAATATCGCCCCGCGAGCGCAAGGATGCGGCGAGTGATTGCTGTTTCGCGATATCCAGCACATCCGGCCCGCGCGGTGCATGGCGCGGGACGATGATGGTCAACAGATCGGGGAATTGCGCGCGCAAAGCCACATGGGTGTCGATAGCGATCTGCTCTTCACCCGCATGGGTGCTGGCCCAGAGAATGGTTTTGCGGCCCGCCACTTGCGCTTTCATCTCGGCGAGTTTCGCATCGTCGACAGGCAAGGGTGCGGCTGCATATTTGACGTTCGCCGCGACGCGCACGTTTTTCGCGCCGAGTTGTTCGAGCCGCTGTGCCTCGCCCGCGTTCTGCGCAAGGCAGAGGTCGAAGAGGGAAAGAATTTCGGCGATGGCACCCTTCGCCCATTTCCAGCGCTTGAAGCTTGCCTCCGACATGCGCGCATTCATCAGCACGGCGGGAATGCCGCGCGACTTTACGCCCTGCAGCATGTTCGGCCAGAATTCGGATTCCGACCAGACGACGAAATCGGGATGCCAGTGGTCGAGGAAAGTCGCAACCC
>JAQSWE010000110.1 GCA_029266795.1 Alphaproteobacteria bacterium
ATTTTTCGCAACTGACCCCCGCACCCGAACTCGGCCTGCTGAAAATCGGCAGCCGCCCCGGCCGCCGTAAAAAAGGCGGCGGGTTGGAAAGTATGCGTGCGATTCCGTGGGTTTTTGGCTGGACGCAGTCACGCACCATGCTGCCCGCATGGCTGGGCGTGGGTGACGCGCTGGGCGCTGAAATTAAGAACGGCAACCTGAAAACGCTGCGCGACATGTACGAAAAATGGCCGTTCTTTCAAGCCGTCACTGATCTGGTCGAAATGGTCGTCGCAAAAGCGGATGACCAGATCACACGGTACTATTCCGAACTGCTCGTCGAGCCGTCCCTGCAATACCTGACCGAAGAATATCTGCAGCGCCTGAAAACCACGGCAGATATGCTGCGCAAAGTGACTGGCCGCGACGAATTGCTAGAGAAAACGCCGGTATTGTCACGTTCCATCCGTATCCGAACGCCCTATGTGGATGTGCTGAACATCCTGCAGGCGCATTTATTGAAGGAATATCGCGCACTGTCGCACCCGCCCGAAGATTTGCGCAAGACATTGGCGTTGACCATCGGCGGCATTTCGGCAGGTATGCGCAATACAGGCTGATTATTTCAGTTTTTCGCGGCAGACTTCGTAAAGCATGATGCCCGTCGATACGGCGAGATTAAGCGATTCCGCACCGCCCGCCATCGGAATTTTCACGAGAGACGAACAAGCCGCAACCGCATCTTTAGACAGTCCGTTTGATTCACTGCCCATCAACAGCAGAAGCGGCAATTTGTAGTCCGCTTTGCGGTAATCGGTATCGGTCTGTAAATGCGTGCCGATGATGCTGCCTTTCCAGTCCTGTCGCCATGACAGGAATTCGGGCAGCGTGGCCTGCGCGACCGCCACGCGGGCGAAAGAGCCCATCGTCGCACGCACGGCCTCCGGTGACCACGGATCGCAGGTATCGCCCAGCAGCAACACACCATCGGCCTTCACGGCGTCGGCGGTGCGAATGATGGTGCCGAGGTTGCCCGGATCGCGGATCCCCTCCAGCCCCACCCAGAAACCGGACTTAACCGCTGAAATTCGTGCGGATTTGAGCTTGAAGGCTCCGATCACAGCCTGTGCATTGTCGCGTTGGGTAATGCGGCTCAGCAAGTCGTCGGTGAGTTCTAGAACGTCGCCCGCCTTGCCCGCAAATCCCGCCACGTCGCGGGCGGCGCGTGTGGCATAGCCGAGGGTATCAAGGGTAAAGCCTCCCGCCAGCGCCTCCTGCACGTGGCGCAGCCCTTCGACGAGAAAAACCCCCTCTTCATCGCGGTATTTCTTCGCCGATAGCGACCGCAGCCGCTTGACGGCGGGGTTGGCGGCACTGGTGATTGTTTTTCCGATTTCGGACATGTTTTCTCTAATCTTTCAACCTATTACACCACGCGGGACTGGTTCGTGCAACGCTTGGCAAATGCTTAAATCCTTCCCCTTTTCGATTGTTTATGTCATAACCATCAGCCTAAAGGGCGGAAGAGTCATGCTAACCATCAATAACCTCACATATAAAGTCGGATCGCGCACGCTGATCGAGGATTCCAGCGTGAACGTCATGGACGGCTGGAAGGTCGGGCTGATCGGCCAGAACGGCACCGGAAAATCGACCCTGTTCAAGCTGATCGCGGGCGAATTGCATGCCGATGCCGGTACCATCAGCCTTTCGCAGCGCCAGCGTTTCGGCATGGTGCGCCAGGATATCGAGGATACCGAAACCCCGCTGATCGATATGGTCGTCAACGCACATGAAGAAATGTCCGCATTGATGAAGGCGACCGAGACGGAAGAAGACCCCAATAAGCTAGGCGACATCTACGCCCGCCTGATCGAACTGGACGCTTATGCCGCGCCGTCGAAGGCAGCGATCCTGCTGACCGGCCTCGGGTTTAAAGACCACCAGTTGTACGAGCCGTTCTCGTCCTTTTCCGGCGGCTGGCGCATGCGCGTGGCGCTCGCGGCGGCGCTCTTCGTCGAGCCAGATTTCCTGCTGCTTGACGAGCCGACCAACCACTTGGACCTTGAAGCCATCATGTGGCTTGAAACCTATCTGTCAAATTATCCGCATACACTAATGGTCATTTCGCACGACCGCGAATTGCTGAACAAGTGCATCGACCATGTCATCCATATCGATAAGCAGAAACTGGTCGCCTACACTGGGAATTACGACACTTTTGAGCGCGAGCGCGCCGCCAAACTCGGCGTACAGCAGAAGATGTTCGAAAAGCAGCAGGCGCAGCGCGCGCATATGCAGGCTTTCGTGGACCGTTTCCGCGCTTCCGCCGCGAAAGCCGCGCAGGCCCAGAGCCGCATCAAGGCGCTCGAGCGCATGGACTTAGTCGACGAAGTGATGATGGAACGCGCGGTACGCTTTACTTTCCCGTCGCCGGAAAAACTGTCGCCGCCGCTGATCGCCATCCGTCATGTGGATGTCGGTTATACCGAAGGCAAGCCCATTGTCCGCAAGATTCACGAAAACATCGACACCGATGACCGGATTGCGCTGCTCGGCGCGAACGGCAACGGCAAGTCGACCATGATGAAGTTGATCGCGGGAAAACTCAGCCCTATGCAGGGCGAGATGGTGCGATCGGGCAAGCTGCGCATCGGTTACTTCTCGCAGCATCAGACGGAAGAACTCGATGTCAATTCGACACCGTTCCAGGAAATGGCGCGTCTGACGAAGCAAAAGACTGGGGACTATAAAGAGCACATCGTTCGCGCCGTTCTGGGCGCGTTCGGCTTCTCGAAAAACCTTGCCGATAACCCCATCAGCTCGCTCAGCGGCGGTGAAAAAGCCCGCCTGCTATTCGCCTTCATGAGCTTTGACAAGCCGCACTTACTGCTGCTCGACGAGCCGACCAACCATTTGGACATGGAAGCCCGCGAAGCATTGGTGCAGGCGCTTAACAATTATGATGGCGCTATCGTCATCGTGAGCCACGATCCGATCATGGTCGAGCGGGTCGCAGACCGGTTGTGGCTCGTGAAGGACGGCGCCTGCCAGAACTTCAATGGCGACCTTGATGATTACCGCGAATTCATCCTGAAATCCCGCCGCGAAGAGCGCAAGGAAGAGAAGGAAAAGCGCGCAAAAGAAGCGAAAGAAAGCAAAACCGTTTCCGCCCCCCTGCCCAAAAACGGTAAAAAAGTGGCCGAAGCCGAAAAGGCCGTGGAAAAACTGTCGAAAGAGAAAGAGCGTCTTGAAGGCCTGATGGCCCTGCCGGAATATTACAACAACCCGCAGAAGATCAAGGAAACCAAGGCGACTTACGCGACTGTCCTGAAAGATCTTGAAAAGCAGGAAGCCATCTGGCTCGAGGCGCAGGAAGCGCAGGAACAGGCAGCCGGCTAATGGCATCGGTTGCCGTTATCGGCGGCGGCCCTGCGGGGTTGATCGCCGCCGAAAAGCTGGCGCAAGCTGGAATCAGCGTTACGGTCTATGACCGCAAACCCTCGCTCGCCCGGAAATTCCTCATGGCAGGCCGCGGCGGATTGAACCTGACCCATTCCGAAGATCTGGCGACATTCATGGCGCGCTACGGCGCAGCCGAAAAAAAACTTACGGCATATATCAACGCTTTCACCCCGACCGCTTTGCGCGAGTGGTGCGAAGGTTTGGGCGAGCCGGTTTTTGTAGGCTCCAGCGGCCGCGTATTCCCCAAAAGCATGAAAGCCTCTCCCCTGCTGCGCGCGTGGCAGCTGCGCCTTGCAAAGCTGGGAGTTGAATTCCGCCTGCAGCGGGACTGGCGCGGTTGGAACGGGGCAGGCGCGCTCGTTTTTATTAATGCAGAAGGCGCAGAAGAAACCCCAACACCCGATGCGACACTACTGGCGCTCGGTGGCGCGTCATGGCCGCGTTTGGGCTCTGACGGCAGTTGGACGAAATATCTTACAGATAAAAATATTGCCATCAGCCCGCTCCGCCCGTCAAATTGTGGCTTTACCGTTCAATGGTCGGATATTTTCCGCGCCAAATATGCGGGCCAGCCCGTCAAGCCCGTGGCACTGTCGTTCAATGGACAGCGCATCGCCGGGGAAGCGATGCTGACTAATAATGGCATCGAAGGCGGCGCGGTTTACGCCCTATCCTCCTCCTTGCGCGAGGCGATTGCGGAACAGGGCAGTACGCAATTACAGATCGACCTAAAGCCGGGCCTTGAACAAGCAGAGCTATCAAACCGGCTAACGGAATCCAGACGCGGGCGCAGCCTGTCGAATTTCCTGCGTCAGGAAGCGTCGCTATCGCCGGCGGCCATCGGATTGCTGCAGGAAAACCAGTCGGCGAAAAACATGGCGGCCGCAGAACTTGCGGCGCTTATAAAGTCGTTTCCCCTCACCCTCACCGGCACTTTCGACATCGACCGCGCGATTTCAAGCGCAGGCGGTATTGCGTGGGACGAAGTTGATGAAAACCTGATGCTGAAACGGCTGACTGGCGTTTTTGCTGCAGGCGAAATGCTGGATTGGGAGGCACCGACCGGCGGGTATTTGCTGCAGGCTTGCTTTAGTACAGGCGTCGCGGCGGCGGAGGGTATCTCATTGTTTTTGAACAATAAATAACCCATTATCTGCTAAGGCATTGGCCTGTAAGCACTTATTTACCCTTTTCAGCGACAATAGGTATAACGCGGTGAATCGATACGCCCGCGAAAACAATGATTTAGCTGCAAAGAAAAATATGTCCCTCCTTCGCTGCGCGACCTCTGCAACAGGCATCTGCATTATCCGCTTCAGCATCATGGCCATGATGGTTCTGGGACTGCAGGCCTGCGCCGGTAGCGCACCGGTGCCCGGCGGGACAGAAGCAGTCAACCAGCCCTATTTCACATCTGGCAATGACCTCAAATCCCGCGTGGACAAACTCAACCCGGGCATGAGCGAAGACGAAGCCATGAAAACCCTTGGCATCAAGAAGGGGCAGATGACTTTGCTGGACCGCATCGGCATCCGCAAAGCGCTGTTCGGCGGTGAAAACGCGCCTCTGCCCGGCACACCGGAAGAGCAGATGGAAATCTACACAATCATTCAGGAAAGCACCGGCTATAAGCTTGATTTCAAGGACATCTATCGCAAGCACGGATTTTCATCCCCTATCCGGATGCAGACCGACGAAAAAGGTGTAAATTACAGCGTGACAATGGTTTTCCATGACGGCGCCTTGCTGGAAAAGCCCGTCCTGTCGGGCGGCCCGATCAACGACACCGACAGCACCACCATCTTTGACTTCCTCAACCCGGGCACCGCGCTTAGCCTGATCAAGTAGCGCATTTGATGGTGTTTTTAGGCAACAACCTCTCGAATGTGCGGCAGAAGCGACACAACATTCTTGTCATTTTTCCGGAAAACGGCAAATATCCTAGGGTAAGTATCATTCCTATCCCGGATTGCCCCCATGTTCGCCAACGCCCCCTCCACACTCACCGCATATAAACGCGTGCCGCGTACACCCGATACGCCCTTCGCTTTTATCCGATATGTGCTGAAGCACTGCTCGGTCGCGATGAAGTGGCGCGCCGTTGCAGCGGTGATGTTTGAAATCAGCGCGACGATCTGCGACACGCTGGTCACCTGGGTACTGGGCCGCATCGTCGGCGTGACATCGAACGGCGGGCCAGACCTGTGGAAAAATGTCGCCTTTGAACTTGGGCTACTGGCCGCGCTCTGGACCGTCCGCAACGCATCCTATCGCGGGCGCGAATGGATGGAACGTATTTACGTGCCTGAGCTGCTGAACACCACGCGCACACTGCTCTTTGCGCGACTGATCCAGCAAAGCCAGGCTTTCCTTCATGCCAATTTCGCGGGCGTGCTTGCGAACCATGTACGACGCGCCGGCGACGTTATCAGCTCGCTGCGTGACAAAGTGCAGTACAACATCATGTCCTTGTTGGTGCGCTTTATCACCGGCGGTTTCCTGCTGTGGAATATCACACCGCTGTTCGCGCTATTCGTCCCCGCCTTCATCATCGTCGGCATCATCTGTGCGGTCATCACGGCACCTAAATGGACTAGCCTTTCCGCCAACCACGCCGAGAAATCGTCTCGCCTGACGGGCTACATTGTCGACAGCACGACCAACCTCTCGATCGTGCAACAGAATGTCGGCTGGCGGGAGGAGCTGTCCCGCCTCGACGTCGCGCAGGAGGAAATGACCGAAACATTCCGCGCACGCTACCGTTATGTTAGTATTTTCTGGGGCACTTTCGATTTGATCATGACCTTTTTCCTGTGCGGCTTCATGGCGCTTGTCGTCTATGGCTGGCAGCAGGGACAGGTGAACACCGGGCAACTCGCGATGACCGTCGGTCTTGCCATGAACATGTTCGGCGCGCTTGCCGGAACGGTAAGCTTACTCAGCCAGAAATTCGACGATGTTGGTATCTTGCAGGAATCCTTACAAAAAATATCCACGCCTTTGAGCGTGATCGACAAACCTCAAGCTCCCGATCTTGAGATCGCGAAGGGTGAGATCGAATTCCGCAACGTTGATTTCAGCTACGTGCCCGGCCAGCCCGTTTTCACCGGCTTGAGCCTCAAAATTCAGGCGGGGCAGAAAGTCGGCTTCGTCGGGGTCAGCGGCGCAGGCAAGACAACCATCTGCCAGATCCTGCTCCGTGCCTACGATGTGCAGGGCGGCGGCATCTATATCGATGGACAGAATATTGCCGATGTGACTCAAGACAGTCTTCATGCCGCAATTTCTGTGATCCCGCAGGAGCCCGTGCTGTTCCACCGCACGCTGGGCGAGAACATCCGCTATGGCCGCCCAGATGCGCAGCCTGCGGATGTAGAAGCCGCAGCCAAGGCCGCCGAAGCCGAAGGATTTATCTCAACCCTGCCGAAGGGCTTCGATACGCTGGTCGGCGAACGCGGCGTGAAGCTCTCGGGCGGGCAGCGCCAGCGTATCGCGATTGCGCGCGCGATCATCAAGGATGCGCCGATCCTCGTGCTAGACGAAGCGACCTCCGCTCTCGACAGCGAGACCGAAAAAGCCATTCAGCTTGCCATGACGGAGGCCATGAAAGGCCGCACGACTGTCGTGATCGCCCACCGCCTTTCCACGCTCAGCCATATGGACCGTATCGTGGTCATGGAGAAAGGCCGCGTGATGGAGGACGGATCGTTCAAGGAGTTGCTGGACAAGAACGGCACTTTCGCGCGGATGTGGAATATGCAGGCAGGCGGCTTCCTGCCCGACCAAATGCCCCTCGCGGTTTAACCCTGCCTTAAGTTTTCGAGGCTTCATCCGTGAGGGCACGGACCAGAGCATCGTGCTTGCTTTGGTAATAGCGCGCCGCGTCGTCAAGCTGCTGGCTCGTCGTTTTACGGTATTGATCTTCTTGCTGCGTCAGCTTATCGGCCGCTTCCGAAGCAGGTTTTTGCGCATGGCGCATCAGCGCCTGGAAGAGCGGATTGTCGTCATACAGCGACGTCGCTGTGCCGCCCTCTTTCTGGTCATCGTGCAGGCGGCTGCGTTCTTCCGGATTAAGCGCCGCGATACCGTTGCCATAGATGCCGTCAAAGCCGTGGCCACGCTCCACATTTCCGCTTTCACCGGCAAAGATGCCGTCCACATCCTGCTGCTGGTCACTGCCCGTGAAATCAATCCCGCGCACAGTCGTGAGGATGAAGTTATCGAGCAGGCCTAGGTCGCCAAGACCATTCGGCAAGAGAACCTCCCCTTTCGGCTGCGGAGGCACAAGGTCGGGCTGAACGAACTCATTAGTATCCAGCAGATCGAACGTAAAGGTTTCCTGATAGGTATATTCACCGTCAAATGCCTGGATCGTGACCGTATAGGACTTGATGGGGGTTGTTTCGTAATCAAGCGTCGCATTGACGACCAAATCGTTGCCGTTAATGGCAAAGATGGAGGGCGAACCGACAAAGCTCAGGTTTCCGACGGAAGAACCGTGATACCGTCGCGGAGCGAGAAGCGGAAGCTGTCGGCGATCGTTTCGCCGCCATCATGCGTGTACTGGATGAGACCCGCGGCCAGTTCGGCCTGCGTGAAGGACGTGATCGCCACGCCCGGATTCGTCGCCAGCTCAAGGCGGCCATGCAGAGGCTGCTGGGTAACGGTATAGATAATATTGGCATCTGCCGTATCGACGTCGGCCGCGCTCAGTTGGGCAGTCGTTAACGAAACCGTGCCACCTTCCAACAGCGTCACGCCGTTGTTCGCCACCAGCACAGGCGGGTCGTCAACAGCCGTCACATCAATCGTGATCGTGTTCGGAGTCGCATCGAGATCGATACCGCCATTCGCAGTGCCGCCGTTATCCTGCACCTGGAAGTCAAATGATGCATAACCCGCGCCGTTGTCATTCAGCGCCGAGAGGAATACGAGGCGACCCGCCGCGATATCTGCCGCACTGACGATCTGGCCTGCAGTAACTGCAATGCCGTTCAGTGTCAGGCTGCCATTTAAAGGCAGTGTATTAATAGTAACGGAGAGAAGCGTATTCGCAGGGCTGTCCAGCACGTCCGTCAGGCCGAAATTCGCGACCGTAAATACATGCGGTATATCTTCGAGAGTCGTCACGGTACGGTCGGTGCCCGACGGCTCGTCGTTGACGCGGGTCACGTCGATCTGGATACGGTTCGGCGTCTGGTCGAGGTCGAAGCCGCCGTTTGCTGTCCCGCCATCGTCCTGCAACTGGAAGGTAAAGCCGGAATAATTCGTGCCGGCGCCGTTCGCCACCGGCGTAAAGACCAGCAGGCCGGACGCGATATCGGCCGGATCGACGAACTGTCCTGCCGTGACCGCTATACCATTCAAGGTCAGCGTACCGCCTGTCGGCAAGGTAGAGATGCGGATTGCGACAAGAGTGTTCGAAGGTGAATCGTTCGGATCGCTGAATGTAAAGTCGCCCAGAGTAAATGCATAGGAAGAATCTTCGAGCAATGTCACGGTGGCATTGGTACCCGCGGGTGCATCGTTGACGGAGGTGACGTCGAAGGTGATGGTATTGGGGGACTGGTCGGTGTCCTGACCGCCGAGGGCG
>JAQSWE010000111.1 GCA_029266795.1 Alphaproteobacteria bacterium
ATCGCAAATCGCCATCAAGCAGCTGGGCACGAATGGCGGCGGATTCTTTAACGTCAACTCTGCGCATCCGCTCGAAAACCCGACGCCGCTGTCGAACTTCCTGCAACTGCTGGCCATCCTGCTGATACCCGCCGCCTGCTGCCATGCCTTCGGTCGCATGGTCGGCGATGCGCGGCAGGGCTGGGCGCTGCTGGCGGCCATGACCGTCATTTTTGTGCCGCTGTTCTTCTTCTGCCTTGCACAGGAACAGGCGGGCAACCCGATGCTGGCGAAACTGGGCGATATAAACCAAGCAGCCTATCCGCTTCAGAGCGGCGGGAATATGGAGGGCAAGGAAGCCCGTTTCGGCATCGTCAATTCGACGCTCTGGGCGACGGCGACCACCGCCGCCTCGAACGGCTCGGTCAATTCCATGCATGATTCGTATACGCCGCTGGGCGGTCTTGTGCCGCTGCTAATGATGCAGTTTAGTGAAGTCATTTATGGCGGCGTCGGCTGCGGATTGTACGGGATGCTCGTCTATGCGCTCATTACAGTCTTTATCGCGGGGCTGATGGTGGGGCGCACGCCGGAATATCTGGGCAAGAAAGTACAGGCCTATGAGATCAAAATGGCCTCGCTTGTCCTGCTGGCACCGCTGCTGGCCACCCTGCTGGGTGCTGCGCTGGCCGTGGTAACCGACGCCGGCAAGGCGGGCGTGCTGAATACAGGCCCCCATGCCTTCAGCGAAATCCTCTATGCCTTTACCTCGGCCGGTAACAACAACGGCAGCGCTTTCGCGGGGCTGACGGCGGCAACGCCGTTCTACGACACCGCCCTTGGCTGGGCGATGCTGGTGAGCCGGTTCTTCTGCATGCTGCCGGTGCTGGCGATTGCGGGATCTATGGCGGCGAAGAAGTCGGTGCCTGCGTCATCCGGCACGCTGCCCACGCATACGCCGCTGTTTATCGCCCTGCTGGCGGGCGTGGTGGTGCTTGTGGGCGTATTGACCTACGTTCCCGCCCTCGCGCTTGGTCCCGTGGCCGAGCATCTTCAAATCCTGAAAAGCCTTGCGGAGTAAAAGCAATGTCGAAACATGAGAAAAAAGCTGTCTTTGGCAGCGCACAGATTTTTCAGGCGGTCGCATCGTCGTTTGCGCGGCTCAATCCGGTGTACCAGTTGCGCAACCCCGTCATGTTCATCGTCTATGTCAGCGCGATTGTCACGACAGTCCTGTGCTTTTATGATACAGGCGACGGCGGCAAGACATGGTTTGTGGCCGCCGTATGCATTTGGCTTTGGTTTACCTCCCTGTTCGCCAATTTTGCCGAGGCTATCGCCGAAGGGCGGGGCAAGGCACAGGCCGCAAGCTTGCGCGCGGCGAAGCGGGACATTCAGGTGAAGAAGCTGCGTTCCATAGATAACCGGCAGGATTATATGGGCACCTCGTCATCCCTGCTGCGCAAAGGGGATCTCGTGCTTGTCGAGGCGGGGCAGTTCATTCCCGGCGACGGCCAGGTCGTTTCCGGCGTCGCTTCCGTCGATGAAAGCGCGATCACCGGCGAAAGCGCGCCCGTCATCCGTGAAAGCGGCGGTGACGGCGACGCGGTGACAGGCGGCACGCGTGTATTGTCGGACTGGCTGGTGATCAAGATCACCTCCGATCCCGGCGAAAGCTTCCTCGATAAAATGATCGCGCTTGTCGAAGGCGCGAAGCGGCAGAAAACGCCCAACGAAATCGCGCTCGCGATCCTGCTGGCAGGCATGACAATCATATTTCTGCTGGCATGTGCGACTCTGCTGCCGTTCTCTCTCTATGCGGTTGAAAAAAACGGCGCGGGCACAGTCGTCAGCATTACGGTGCTGGTCGCGCTGCTGGTTTGCCTTGCGCCCACGACGATTGGCGGGTTGCTCTCCGCGATTGGCATCGCGGGCATGGACAGGTTGGTACAGGCGAATGTCATTGCCAAATCGGGACGCGCCGTTGAATCGGCGGGTGACATCAACGTGCTGCTGCTTGACAAAACAGGCACCATCACGCATGGCAACCGGCAGGCGGTCGCTTTCGTTCCCGTCGATGCCGTTTCTATGCAGCAACTGGCGGAGGCGGCGGATTTATCGTCGCTGGCCGATGAAACGCCGGAGGGTAAAAGCATTGTGCAGCTGTCGCGTTCGAAATACGGCATTGCCGTGCGCGATGCAAAGTCGCTGAATGCCGCCTTTATCCCCTTCAGCGCGGAAACGCGCCTGTCGGGCATAACGGTGAAGGACAGCCAAATCCTGAAAGGCGCGGTGGATTCTATCGAACGGCATGTCGTCCGCCTTGGCGGCGCTGAATCGCCGGAAGCGCGCGCAGAAGCCGATAAAATTGCCCGCGCGGGCGGCACGCCGCTGCTGGTGGCACGGGACAGCAAAATCCTGGGCGTTGTCCACCTGAAGGATATCGTCAAGCACGGTATCAAGGAGCGTCTGGCCGACCTGCGCCGCATGGGCATCAAGAGCGTCATGGTGACAGGCGACAACCCGCTGACCGCCGCCGCGATTGCGACCGAGGCCGGCGTGGACGATTACATCGCGCAGGCAACGCCGCAGATGAAGCTTGCCTATATCAAGAAGATGCAGGAAGGCGGCGAACTGGTCGCGATGGTGGGCGACGGCACGAACGACGCGCCCGCGCTGGCGCAATCGGATGTGGCGGTCGTGATGAATACCGGCACGCAGGCGGCGAAGGAAGCGGGCAACATGGTTGACCTTGATTCCGACCCGACCAAGCTGATCGAGATCGTGGAAATTGGGAAGCAGCTGTTGATGACGCGCGGCGCATTGACGACGTTCAGTATCTCCAACGACCTTGCCAAGTATTTCGCCATTATCCCGGCGGCTTTTGCCAGCACCTATCCCGCGCTGATGGCGCTCAACGTCATGCAGCTGTCATCGCCGGAAAGCGCGATCCTGTCGGCGGTGATTTTTAACGCGCTTATCATCGTCTTCCTGATACCGCTGGCGCTGAAAGGCGTGAAGTATCGCCCCGTCGGCGCGACCAAGCTCTTGCAGCGCAACGTCCTGGTCTATGGTGTGGGCGGCGTGATCGTGCCGTTCATCGGTATCAAGGCAATCGATATGGTTCTGACCGCTTTGGGAGTTGTTTAACATGTTCATGCAATCTTTGCGTATTTCCGTTCTCATGTGGATCACACTGACCGTGATCTTTGGCGTCGCCTATCCGGGCATCACGACTCTGGCGGCGCAGACTGTGTTTCCCAGTCAGTCGCAGGGCAGCCTGATCGTCAGGGTTAACAACACAATCGGCTCCCGCCTTGTCGGCCAGAACTTTAGCGATCCCAAATATTTCTGGGGTAGGCTGTCGGCGACGGGGCCGGTGCCGTATAACGCGGCGGCATCGTCGGGTAGTAATCTCAGCATATCCAACGAGACTTTTCTGAATAATGCAAAGGCGCGTATTGCCGCATTGCAGGCCGCAGACCCAGACAACAAAGCAGCGATACCGGTGGATCTGGTGACAGCATCGGGCAGCGGGCTTGACCCGCATATCAGTCTCGCGGCGGCGGAGTATCAGGCTGCCCGAGTTGCACGCCAGCGCGGCATGGGCTACGATACCATAAAGACACTCATTGGCGAAAATACCCAAGGGCGTCAATGGGGCGTGCTTGGCGAACCTGTCGTCAATGTCCTGACACTCAATCTCGCGCTCGATGAAAAGGCCAAGATAAATGCCGAAGGCGGAGCCAACAAAGCGCCCTGATCCAGCCGTATTGCTGAGCCAGATCGAGGCGGATGAAAAGCGGCAGAAGCGCGGCAAGCTGAAGATTTTCTTCGGCAGCTCCGCCGGCACGGGCAAGACCTATGCCATGCTGCAGGAAGCCCATCGCCGCCTCAAGGAAAATGTGGATGTCTTGGCTGGCATCGTGGAAACGCATGACCGCCATGAAACAAAGTCGCTTCTTGCAGGCCTGCCTGTCCTGCCTTTGCAGGACATCGACCATCGCGGCGTCCGCTTAAAGGAATTTGACCTCGATGCCGCGCTGAAGCGCAAACCCGCCATTCTGCTGGTCGACGAGCTTGCCCACACCAATGCCGCGGGCTGCCGCCACCTGAAACGCTGGCAGGATGTGGAGGAGCTGCTGAGCGCTGGGATCGATGTTTACACAACGCTCAACGTGCAGCACCTTGAAAGCCTCAACGATGTCGTCGGCAGTATCACCGGCATCGCCGTGCGCGAAATGGTGCCGGACAGCATTTTTGACGAGGCGGATGACATTATCTTTGTCGACACGCCGCCGGATGAATTACTGAACCGGCTGCGCGACGGCAAGGTCTATATCGCGCCCGGCGCGAACGAGCGCGCGATCCAGAATTTCTTTCGCAAGACCAACCTGCAATCCTTGCGAGAACTTGCCTTGCGCCGTACCGCCGATTATGTGGATGCCGATACCGACGACCAGCGGCGGCGCGAAGGCTTAAGCACCCCGAATGTCGCCGGCGACCGCATCATGGTCTGCATCGGGCCGGATATGTTTGCCTCCAAACTCGTCCGCACGGCCAAGCGCCTCGCCTCCGCGCTAAAATCGCCGTGGGATGCCGTCTATGTCGAAACGCCGCAGGCGTCGAAGCAGGATCCGCGCCTGCGCCACCATATCCAGCATGTGATGGCAAGCGCCGAGCGGAACGGCGCTGGCGTCGTCAGCCTGCAGGGAAGCCGGATCGGCGATGAGTTGCTCAACTATGCCCGCAACAGGGGCATCACCAAGATCATCATCGGCAAATCTGTCGCGCCTGCATGGCGGACGCTGTTCGGCAAGGGGCTGCCGGAATATATACTGGCGCAGAGCGGCGATATAGACGTTTATATCGTCACGACCCCTGCCGCGCTCAGCGTCGCCTTCAACCGCAAGAAAACCCTGAAATTGCCGAAAAAATGGTGGGCGGATTACCTGTGGGCCATCGCGGCTATTGGCGTCATCACCGGAGCCAGCTACCCCTCGCAAAGCTGGCTGTCGAGCATGGACATCATCATGCTCTATCTGATTGGCGTGATGATCGTTTCAGCCTCGCTTGGTAGGTGGCCGTCGATTATCTATGCGGCGCTGAGCGTCAGCGCATTCAACTTCTTCTTTATCGAGCCGAAATTTTCCTTCAACGTCTATCAATCCTCCTACTGGCTGACTTTCGTCGTTATGTTCTGCACCAGCGTGGTTATTTCGTCGCTGGCGTCGAAACTGCGCGACCAGGTGATACTTTCGCGCCGGCGCGAGCATGAAACGCAGATGTTCTACGGCCTGACAAAGGAACTGACCGCGACCCGCACAAGGGAAGATATGAGCGAAGCCCTGATCCGCCGCCTGACAGAAACGGCGGGCGTCGCCGTTTCCATCTGGTATCCCGACGGCAAGGGCTTCCTCAACATGGCCTATGGCGAAGTCACCGGCGACCATTTCAAGGAAGAAACGGTGGTGAAATGGTGCTTCGATAATGCGCAGAATGCGGGCGCAGGCACAGATACGATGCCGAGCGCCGCACGTTATTACCTGCCTATTCGCGGCACGAACATGACGCTTGGCGTCGTGGGCGTGAAGCCCGATGATGAACTGCTGTTGCCCGACCAGACGCTGATGATTGAAACCTTCGTTGACCTGCTCGGCTCCGCGCTCGAGCGATCCGAGACGGCGGAACAGGCGGAAAAGGCCAAAATGCTGGCCGAGCGCGAGAAAATGCGCAGCATCCTGCTGAGTTCTGTTTCCCACGACCTGCGCAGCCCGCTTTCCGTCATTACGGGTGCGGCGGATACGCTGCTGCAGAACACGTCGATGTCTGACAACCCGCTGCTCAAATCCATTCGTCAGGAAGCCAGCCGCCTGACCCGCGTCGTCAATAACCTCCTCGACATAACGCGCATCGAAGGCGGGCAGCTGAAACTGAACATGCACCCCTATTACCCCGCAGAAATTATCGGCAGCGCAGCTGAATCGTGCAAAGAAGTTTTGAAAAAACACAAGCTTGTATTGAACGTCCCCGACGAGATGCCTTTCATCCGCATGGATGGATTATTGATGAGCCAGGTCATCCAGAATCTTCTTGAAAATGCCGCGAACCACACGCCCGCCGGCACGGAAATTACTGTCGAAGCGAATATGGTGGACCATGGCTTACATCTGGTCGTGTCTGATAACGGCCCCGGCATTCCGCTCGGGCAGGAAAAAGAAATCTTCAATAAATTTGCGACCTTCGCGCAAGGCGACAGGCCGAAGGGCGCGGGGTTAGGCCTATCCATCTGCCAAGCCATCGTCATGGCACACATGGGCAGGATCTACGCCGAAAACAGACAAGAAGGCGGCAGCCGCTTTGTCGTGGAACTGCCCGCAACCCTGACGATGCCGGAGGCGATGTAAGCCATGACCACCAAGCCTCAGATTATGGTTGTCGAAGACGAACCCGAAATCAGCCGCTTCCTAGAATCCGCGCTCGAAGCGCGCGGTTACGGGGTCACGCTTGCCGATAATGGCAGGCTTGCCCTGAAAATCAGCGCCGCCCAGCCGCCCGACCTGCTGATCCTCGACCTCGGCCTGCCCGATATGGACGGCAAGGACATCATCAAGTCCTTGCGCGAGTGGAGCCGACTGCCCATTATCGTCTTGTCCGCGCGCGACCAAGAGGATGAAAAGGTGGCCGCCCTTGAAATAGGCGCGGATGATTACCTCACCAAGCCCTTCGGCACGGCGGAACTGATGGCGCGGATTACGGTCGCGCTGCGCCATGCAATAAGGCGCGAAGCGCCGGCGGAAATGACCTATTCCTTCGGCGATATCGTCGTCGATCTGGCAAAGCGCCATGTAATGCTGAAAGGCGAGGAAGTCCATTTTACGCCCACCGAATATTCTCTCTTGGCTGCCCTTGTCCGAAAAGCCGGACAGGTCGTCACGCAGGCTGAACTGTTGCAGGAAGTATGGGGACGGGACTCCCTCGATCATGATCATTACCTGCGGATCTATGTGCAAAAGCTGCGGCAGAAACTAGGCGATAATCCTTTGAAGCCACGCTTTATATATACCGAACCTGGCATCGGCTATCGCTTAAGCGAAGAAGAGGCTGGATAAAATCAGCAAGGCTCAATTTTGAAGCCGCTAGCCGCCGCACGAGTTTAAAGATACACGATCGTGACTTCTTGATCCTGATTATATGACAATTCGATAGCGTTAATCATTCCCAAAAAGTTCCTTAAAATCGGAAGGGAGACATCCCGCAGGGAAACAAGGCGCGCTACAACATTACCAACATATATTGACACACTTACAGTGCGGTACTATTTTGGCCGAGCACTTGAACTGTTAAAAAAGAAAACTACTTCCTTGGCGCAAATTTGGGCAGGCACCGGACGTAAGTTGAAACGCTATGCAGCGATGCTGCTGGCGTTGTGCGTCGTTTTTACAAGTCACGCTGCTTTTGCCGGTCTCGGCGCTTCCGTTACGCTTGCGACGGGTCAGCCCACACTTATATATCCCAGCGAAGTGACGCAGCTGCAGATTACGCTGTCGAACAATAACGCCACCGCGCCTATCACAAACCTCGACTTTGATACGCTGCTGCCCGGCACGCTCGCGAACGGGCTTCGCGTCGCAGGTGCGCCCACTTACACCTGCACGGATCCGACGCTGGGCACGACGACCCCAGGTCTTGGTACGTTGAACGCTGGTGTGGGCACACAGGATGTCGAGCTGGATGACGGCGTTATCCCGGCCCGCGACGCAACCGGAGGCGTGGACGGTACTTGCTTTCAGCAACAACACCGCCATCCTGGGCGGCGCGTCGCGTACGCTGACCATCACCATCGGCAACAACAACCCCGTCGCACTTCCCAATTTTAGCGTGACCGACAACTTTCCGCAGCTGGGCGGACTCGGCATCATCAAGGTCGCGAACCCTGTCGTATCGACGTCCACCTGTTCCGGCGCCGGTACGCCGGCGACCTTCACGCCGGTTGCTGATGCCACCTCGGTCACGGCAACGGCCGGCACTGTTGCGGCGAACGGCACCTGCACAATGACTGTCGCGGTCGTGGCAAACCAGACGAACGGGCTTTACGACACCGGGCTTCAAACCAACACGATCAATGGCACGACGAATTTCAGCAACGATATTGGCATCACAGCCACCAATGGCACCGCCCAGATCCGCGCCCGTTCCCCGCTGAACATTGCCAAAGCCTTCACCACGGCATCCGTCGCCAGCGGTTCAACCGCAACCTTTAACGTGACCCTGAGTAATACCGGCACGACACCGCTCGATATCACGGGCTTTACCGATGACCCTGTGGACGGTCTCGGCAATGCGGGCTATGGCTTGAAGGTGAATGCGATTACAGGTGTCACCTGTACGCCGGGCGGTACGCCGGGCACTTTCAGCATCATAACGGGTCCTTCGGGCAATACGGGCATCCAGCAGGACACGGATACGACGATTGCCGGGAACGGCAGCTGCACGATCACGGTGGATGTCGACGCAAGCGTACAGACCCCTAATACGCCGATCAGCTATACCAACAGCATTCCCGTAAACACCGTCACAACATCGACGCCCGGCGTCGTCAGTCAGGCCGCGTCTTCCTCGATCCTCGTCTTCGACGATCTCCGCGTTCTTAAAAGCGTCATCCCCGCGACGGCCGGCGCGGGCGAGCCTGTGCAGTATACCGTCACGGTCCAAAACTACCTTGCAACGCCGCTCAACGATCTCAGCGTGCGGGAGACGCTGACGAACGGGCAGACGTTCCTGACTGGCACCATCGGCACCACGAACTACACGCCGTCGCTGAGCGGCGATTGCTCCGGATTGACTGTTACAGGCGCGCTGGGCGCAACCAATCCGCGCTTTGACCTTATTCTGAATGCGCGCACCAGCGCCTTTGTGCCTGCGAGCTGCAATATCGTTTTCTGGGTCAAGGCGTCGCGCACCCAGAACTATACCAATACGCTTGCGCCGGGCAGCGTCTGTTATAATGCGGATTCTGTCTGCAACGGTTCTCCGCCACCCGCAATTCCCAGCGGCAACATCACCACGGCGATCCTTGGCGCAACCAAGGCCTATTCGCCCGCAGGGCCGCTTTCCGAGGGCGCGATTACGCGATTGACGGTTACGCTGACCAATCTCTCGGCAAATCCCCTCACATCCGTGACGGTCAATGACCCGCTGCCGTTGGCAGCAAGTGGCGGCCAGATGCGCCTTGCGACGCCCCCTAATGCCGCAACGACCTGCGGCGCGGGCGTCATCACTGCGGTCGGCGGCGCAACGTCGTTTACCATGAACGGGGGAACGGTTCCGGCGCGGGCAGCGGGCGGCACGGGCACGAACGGCACTTGCGTCGTGCAGGTCGATGTGACGGGCGCTGCGGGCGTTTATGCCGGTGCGTCGATCAATACCGCCACCGCCGCAGGCACGCAGCTGAATGCCGATGGCCTGACGACCGATCCCGCAGGGCCGGTAAATGCTACGGCAGCCTTTACATTTTCATCCGCGCTCGGCGCGACCAAAAGTTTTTCCCCTGCCAGCGTGTCGTCCGGCGGGCAGTCGACCGTTCGCATCCGCCTGAATAATGCGGGCGCTGTTGCGCTGACGAATGTCGGTGTGACGGACCCGCTACCCACGGGTATGGTGCTGGCAAATCCGGTCACGGCTTACTCAACCTGCGCGGGCGCCCCGGTGTTTACCTCCGCCACGCCCGGCGCGAGCACCATCAGCATGACCGGCGCGGCACTGGCAGGCGGCGGAAACTGCGATGTGCTGTTCGATGTGATTGCCACCGGCGGCGCGCCGTGGGTTAACACTATTCCAATTGGCAATATCACCGCCGATGGCGGCGTCAGCAACCAGTCGGCGGTCACCGGCACGCTGTTGTTCGATGCACCCACCAACCTTGTCGTCGCCAAATCGACCAACCCCAGCACGCTGACCTTCCCGGGCCAGATCAGCCAGCTGACCATCGATATCACCAACGGGAATCTGGCCGTGACCGGTCTCGACCTCGTCGATTATTTTACCACCGACGGCACATCTGGCGCGGCGGGCAACGGCATGGCGATTGCGCCCACACCTGCGGCCTCGACGACCTGCCCGGGCGGCACGGTTACGGCGACGCCCGGCAGCACATCAGTTGCGGTCAACGGCGCATCGCTCGGCGCGAATGCGAACTGCACGATCACCGTCAACGTCACCTCGACCTCCGTCGGCGGCATCACCAACTTCATTCCGTCCGGCTCCATCCAGACCGATCAGGGCTTGACCAACAGCGGGCAGGCGACGACGAGCCTCACCACGCAAAGCAATATCGGCGTGACCAAGCAGTTCACCCCCAACGTCGTCAGCCCGGGCCAGCGTTCCCGCCTGCGCATTACCTTCTATAACCCGACCGCGCAGCCGGCCT
>JAQSWE010000112.1 GCA_029266795.1 Alphaproteobacteria bacterium
CGGGATCGTCGAGTTGCGCGGGATCGCCTTGAACATCACGTCGCCGGCGGTGCGGATACCGATGGTCAGCGGAATGACGTCGAGCAGCAGGACGTCTTCGACATTACCCTGCAGGATCGCGGCCTGGACGGATGCGCCCATGGCAACGATTTCATCGGGGGTCACGTCGCGGCGGGGTTCCTTGCCGTAGAAGTTCTTCACGGTTTCGACGACTTTCGGCATGCGGGTCTGCGCGCCGACGAGGATCACGTCGTCGAGGTCGGACAGCTTCAGGCCTGCGTCCGCCAACGATTTCTGGAAGGGGGGCAGGGTCTTGTCGATCAGGTCCTGCACCAGGCCTTCGAGTTCCTTGCGGGTGAGCTCGTAGCTGAAGTTCACGGGGCCTTCGGGCGTCTGCATCAGGAAGGGCAGCGAGACTTCGGAGACTTCCTGCGTCGACAGTTCGATCTTCACGCGTTCCGCTTCGGAGCGGATGCGCTGCAGCGCGGTGGCATGCGTCGCGCGGGAGTTTTTGTCATGGATGTCGATGTCGGTGCCGTGTTCTTCGTTGATCTTGCCGATCAGGAATTCGGACAGGCGTTCGTCGAAGTTTTCGCCGCCGAGGAAGGTGTCGCCGTTGGTTGCGAGCACGCGGATCATGCTGCCGCCTTTTTCCATCGACAGTTCGAGGATCGAGACGTCGAACGTGCCGCCGCCGAGGTCGTAAACGGCGATCTTGCCGCTTTCCTGCTTGTCCATGCCGTAGGCAAGGGCCGCTGCGGTGGGCTCGTTGATGATGCGTTTCACGTCGAGGCCGGCGATTTCGCCCGCGTCTTTCGTGGCTTTGCGCTGCGCGTCGTTGAAGTAGGCGGGAACGGTGATGACCGCTTCGGTCACTTTTTCGCCGATCTGCTTTTCAACGGCTTCTTTCAGCTCGCGCAGGACCATGGCGGAAATCTGCACGGGCGCCATCGGCTTGCCGTCGACTTCAACCCAGGCGTCGCCGTTCGGGCCTTTCACGATCTTGTAGGAAGCCAGTTTCTCCATTTTCTGCACTTCGGGATCGTCGAAGCGGCGGCCGATCAGGCGCTTCACGCCGTACAGCGTGTTCAGCGGGTTCATGATGGTCTGGTTTTTCGCGGCTTCGCCGACGATCCATTCTTCGGAAACTTCTTTGGTTTTCTTGTCGGTGGTTTTTTTCAAGGCGACATAGGACGGCGTCGTGCGCTTGCCCTTCAGGTTCTGATAGATTTTCGGCTGGTCGTTCTCGTAAATCGCGATGGCTGATTTCGTGGTACCGAGGTCAATCCCGACAATTTTACCCATGTGTGCTCTCCAATTTAGTTTCTTTTTGCGGCATCAACCGGGCGGTTTATTTCTTTAAACGCGCTGGAAATGAAAGACATTTCCTGTAGTCGGGCCGTGGCTCTTGCCTAATTCTTTTAAGTCGTTTGGTTCGTGTCTTTTATGGCGAAGTGAAGGCATTATGTCAACGACATTCCGCAATGACAAGGACGATTTGCCAGAATGACGATTTAATTTTTAAGTATCTGAAATTACTCGGATTTAGTATTTTCCCTAATACCAAAAAGGGCACTTCCAACGCGGATATGCGTGCTGCCGTATCGAATCGCGGTGTCGAAATCGGCGCTCATTCCCATGCTCAAATTCGGCAGCCCGAGTCCTTTTGCCAGCTTGTTCAAAAGCGCGAAATGCGGGTCGGGAATTTCATCCACCGGCGGGATGCACATCAGGCCATATATATTGAGTCCGGCATCGCGGCAGAAGGTCATGAGTTTTTCGGCATCGCGCGGCGCGACGCCGCCTTTCTGCTCTTCCTCGCCGGTATTGACCTGTATGAAGCAGGGCAGGGGGCGGTTCTGTTTCTCCATCTCGTTCTGGAGCGCGGCGGCGAGTTTTTCTGAATCGACCGTTTCGATGACGTCAAACAGTGCGACCGCTTCTTTCGCCTTGTTCGATTGCAGGTGGCCGATGAGGTGGAGTTTCAGGTTGTCGTATTTTGCGCGCAACGGCTGCCAGCGCGCCTGCGCCTCCTGCACGCGGTTCTCGCCAAAGACGCGCTGCCCTGCATCGAGCACGGCGGCAACCGCATCATCGGGCTGCATCTTGCTGACCGCGACCAGCTGCACGGACGACAAAGGCCGCGCTGCTTGTTCGCAGGCGGCCTTCATGCGTTGTTGTATCGCGGATAGCGTCATTTAGCTGCCGGAGCCCAGGAATGCGGTGGGCGCGGGATCGATCACGCGCGCGCCGCCGGAGCGGATTTCAAGAACGGCAAGGCCGCGCTCCGACAATCCGTCGCCGCGGAAGCGGAAGATGCCGTCGATGCCCGCAAAGCCGCGCGGGTTCATCAGCTTGTCGCGGCTATAGGGGTTGCCCTCGCCGCCCGTGCGTGCCAGCACAGCCGCAAGCGCGGTTGCGTCATAGGCGAGCGAGGAGAGGCGCAAGGGGCTGACGCCGTAGTTTTCGCTGTAGCGGCGCTCGAAATCGCGGCGCGACGCGGGGTCGGGCGCTGCGAACCAGCCGCCATAGACGGCAGGGTCGCCGGCCAGCGCCGTGTCATCCCACAGCCCCGTGCCAATAAACCGCGTATTGCGGCTGTTGATGCCGTTCGCCGACAGAACGGAAGCGAGCGAGCGCATGCTTTCGCCGCCGACCGGCATCATCAGCGCGTTGAAAGTGTAGCTGAGCGGCGCCGTCGATGTTTTCGTTTCCTGCGCGAAGGCTGATCATCGGAATGTTGTGCGCGGCAGATACGGGCTTCACCGCGCGGACGTCTTCGGCGAAGATCGGGCCGAGGAACATGGATGCGCCGCTGTTTGCCGCTTCCTGCGCCGCCAGCGAAGCGCCTGCAGACGTGCTCTTGGTGTCTTTCGGGACCATTTCGAAATTGGCCGATCCCACATCGAACAGCGCCATCTGCGCGGCTTTCAGCATCGACTGGCCGAGATCGGCGTTTTTGCCGGTGAGGGGCAGGAGGATTGCCACCTTGACCTTTTTCGGCGCGATCACGAGGCCGGGGCGGTTGGGGTCGCGCTGCGCGGCGGCGCTTTGCTGCGCCAGTTCGCGGCGGTCGCCCGCCGTCTGCCAGCCGAGGTTCGGCATGGCGTTGGGGTCGTTCGACACAACGCCGGTATTGCCCGGCATGTTGCCGCCGGTGGTGCCGTTGGCGACGCAGCCCGACAGGGTCAGGGCGAAAAGGGCCGCGAATAAAAATTGGACAGGCTTGAACATTTTTTCGATATACTCCGGTTGACGGGCATCAGCCCCTTAAATCTCAAGGTCCCTATTATAGACATCGGCCATGGCACGAAAACTTGATTCTGACCTCGACGGTGGTCTTTATATCGTAGCGACACCCATCGGCAACATGGGCGACATCACTTTGCGCGCAATCGAGATATTAGGGAAAGTCGATGCCATCGCCTGCGAGGATACGCGGGAGGCCGGCAAGCTCACCAGCTATCACGGCCTCGACACCCAGAAGATTCCCTATCACGACCACAATGCCGACGAGATGCGGCCGAAGCTGATCCGGATGCTGAAAGAGGGGCAGCGCATCGCCCTGATATCGGACGCCGGCATGCCGCTGATTTCTGATCCCGGATATAAACTCGTCGATGCCGTCGTGGCCGAGGGGATTTACGTGACCTGCGTGCCGGGCGCGACAGCGACGCTCACGGCATTGGTGTTGTCGGCGCTTCCCAGCGACAAATTCATGTTCGCCGGCTTCCTGCCGCCAAAAAGCGCGGCGCGCAAATCCGCGCTGACCGATGTGAAGGCGGTGCCCTGCACATTGATATTCTACGAAACGGCGCCGCGCTTGGCCGAAAGCCTGCGCGATATGGCGGAGATGTTTGGCAACCGTCGTGCGGCTGTTGCGCGCGAGTTGACCAAGAAATTCGAGGAAATCCGCCGCGACACGCTGACCGCCCTTGCAGATCATTACGACGCCGAGGGCGCACCGAAGGGCGAAATCGTGGTGGTCGTCGATGGCCCGGGCGCGGGCGACGGCGACATCTGGACGGTCGAGGCGACCGACGCGCTGCTGCTGAAAATGATGGATGATGAAGGCATGGGCGTGAAGGATGCGGCCGGCTTCGTCGCCGCCAAATCCGGCCAGCGCA
The DNA here is from genome assembly GCA_029266795.1 of Alphaproteobacteria bacterium. Taxonomy (GTDB): domain Bacteria; phylum Pseudomonadota; class Alphaproteobacteria; order Micavibrionales; family UBA2020; genus JAPWJZ01. The sequence goes on from JAQSWE010000112.1 coordinate 4,128, forward strand.
AAAGCGACCTGTACCAGCGGGCCTTGCTGCTGAAAGGCAAGAAATGAAAAAGATCAAAGACGCCATCTCGAAAAAAATCGCGGGAAAACTGAACGACAAGTCCGGACATAATAAAGGCATGGCCGCCGAAACCATGGGTGCGCTGTTCTTGCGGATGAAAGGATATAAAATTCTGGAGCGCCGCTTCAAGACGCATGTGGGGGAGGTCGATATCATCGCGCTGCGCTACGGCACGATCTGCTTCATCGAAGTGAAAATGCGCCGCACGCATGAAGACGCGGCGGAGGCGATCACCCGCATCAACCAGTCCCGCGTGCGCCGCGCGGCGGAGCTTTACCTGATGAAGCATACGCAATATAGTGTATTCGAGAGCCGGTTCGACGCCCTGATCATGGCGCCCGGGAAACTGCCGCAGCATCTGCAGAACGCATTCTGATTAAACGAGGAAATCAAACCATGAAAAAAATCATCACCGTCTTTCTCGCGCTGTCACTGCCCGCCTTGGTGCAGGGCTGCACGCCGCTCGCGCTGGCAACAGGCGCGGGCGCAACCGTCGGCGTCGCCGCCGCACAGGAAGGCGGGCTGAAGGGAGCCGCGACGGATACCTCCATCCGTCTGGCTATCACCGACCTGTGGCTCAAGCATGACTCGAAAATGTATGCGCGCCTGTCGATGACCGTGAAGGAAGGCCGCGTGCTGATCACCGGCAACGTGCCGACACCCGATATGCGCGTCGATGCGGTGCGTCTTGCATGGCAGGCCGACGGCGTGCGTCAGGTTATCAACGAAATCGCTGTCGACAAAGATGTCTCCGTCGGCGGCTACGTGACCGATTCATGGGTCACGAGCGATATCAAGGCGCGGCTGATGTTCGACAAATATGTGCAGTCCATCAACTATTCGATCGAGACGGTCGCCGGCGTTGTCTACATCATGGGCGTGGCGCAGGACCAGAAAGAACTCGACCGCGTCCTTGATTACGCGCGTAACACGAAATACGTGAAAAGCGTGACAAGCTATGTGCGCCTGCGCGGCGAAACGCCCCCCGGCATCGTCAATCCCGCAACTGGCGAGATCGAAAGCTCCATCCATTGACCTGTCCTGCCGCCGAGCCGCCCGATGACTTGAGCGACCTTCACCGGTTCGAAACGCCGGACGAAGCGTTCCAGTATGTGCGCATGGCGGGGATGCAGGAAGATGCGCAAATGGATTTGGGCGAAACGGCGCTCGCGCTCGGCCTGCTGTTTCTGCCCGGCGTGAAACCGGAGCGGTTTCGCCACCACCTGAAAAAACTGGCCGATACCGCGCAGGAAGATTATCAGGCACGGCTGCGGCAGTCGGCTGTCGACAATCTCGCGCTGCGCGTTTCGGTGCTAAGGAAGACGGTCCACGAAGCGCATGGCTATGCGGGCGATACCGAAAAATACGACGACATCCAGAACGCCAACCTGATCCGCGTGATCGACAGGCGCAAGGGGTTGCCGATTGCGATTGGCATCATTTACATCGATGTGGCGCTCCGCTTGGGCTGGCCGATAGAAGGCCTGAACTTCCCCGGACATTTCCTCTTCCGCATGGAAAAGTACGGGGAACGCGTCATCCTCGACCCGTTCCGGCAGGGGCAAGAAATGAATGCGGCCGAGCTGCGCCAGCTGCTAAAATCGATTGCCGGCGACAAGGCGGAGCTTTCCCATAATTTTTATGATGCCGTTACCAACCGCGATATGCTGCTGCGGCTCGAAAACAACCTGAAAAAACGCCTGATTGAGTCAGAAGAATATGCGCAGGCCGTGATCGTGGTGGAGGCCATGGAGGCACTGGCACCGGACGAGCACCGGACCCTGTTCGACAAGGGCATCCTCTATGCCAAGCTCGGCCAGCAGGGGCAGGCCAAGACCGCGCTGGAGCGGTATATCGAAAAAGCCCCTAATCCCGCCGACAAGCAGCAGGCCCGCATGCTGCTGCTGCAGATCATGAGCACGCCTGTTTAACCGACATGCTTGCATACCGGACGGCGTTATGCTGAATTAAAAGCAGGGCAATTTCATGAGGTTAATATAATGCTTGGCATACTCGGCCTGATCACGCTTAGCGCGCTTGCGGTATTTTCGCTTCTCTATCTCAGCAGCTCGATCCCGAAAAAACCTCCGGCGGTCGAAAAGGCTGTCGCGGCGATCAAGCGCAATATCGATGACATTGGGGTCGTGACGCTCGTTTACGGGCTGTTTGCAACCTTTGCCGTTCCGGTCCTGATGGCGGGCATGCTGTCGAGCGGCGTGTCGATTGCCGCGATGTTCCTGCCGATGTTCGCCAACCTCACGCTGGTCATCATGGCGCTCCCCTATGCCTTCCACCGTTTCGAAGCGGGCCTGAAAGCCAAGGTGAACGCGGCGATCCTGACCGAAATCCACAACATCATGATCTGGATCACTACGAATGAGAAATACGTGGGTGCGCTTGGCGCTGCCCTGATCGTGCTCTGCCTTGCGATCCACGCATTCTGAGCGCTGATTTTATTGAATATTTTTGATGCCCAACGCGTAAGGCTTGCCCTGCTGCGCGACTCTTTATATATATAACGACTGAATTTTATAAGGAGCGCGGCGCAATGGCATCTCATCAATACATCTATGTGATGAAAGATCTGGCAAAAACCTATCCCGGCGGGAAAAAGGTTTTGAGCGGGATTTACCTCAGCTTCTTGCCGGGTGTGAAAATCGGCGTGCTGGGCCCGAACGGCTCCGGTAAATCATCCCTCCTGAAAATCATGGCGGGCGTGGAAAAGGAATTCAACGGCGAAGCCTGGGCCGCCGAAGGCGTGCGCATCGGTTACCTGCCGCAGGAACCGCAGCTCGACCCCACAAAGAACGTGCTCGAAAACGTCATGGAGGCGATGAAGGACACGAAGGCGCTGCTCGACCGCTATAACGAAATCTCGGAACTGTTCGCAACCGTCACCGACGACGCCGAAATGGCATCGATGATGGAAGAGCAGGGCGACCTGCTGACGAAAATCGAGGCCGCCGACGGCTGGAACCTCGAGCGCACGATCGAGATCGCGCTGGACGCGCTGCGCTGCCCGCCGCCGGATGCGAAAGTGACGCATCTCTCGGGCGGTGAAAAACGCCGCGTCGCGCTGTGCCGCCTGCTGCTGGAAAAACCCGATCTGCTGCTGCTCGACGAACCGACCAACCATTTGGATGCTGAATCCGTCGCATGGCTGCAGCGCACGCTGCTGGATTACAAAGGCACCGTCGTCATGGTCACGCACGACCGCTACTTCCTCGACCATGTCACGGGCTGGATTTTGGAACTCGACCGCGGGTCGGGCATCCCCTATGAGGGCAACTATACCGGCTATCTGGAAGCGAAGGCGAAACGCCTCGCACAAGAAGGCCGCGAAGACGAAAGCCGCCAGAAAACGCTGGCGCGCGAGCTCGAATGGGTTCGTCAGTCGCCGAAAGCACGTCAGGCGAAATCGAAAGCGCGCATCACCGCCTACAACGACCTGCTGGCGGAATCGGAAAAGTACGAAAAAACCCGCACCGCGCAGATCGTTATCCCCGTGCCGCCGCGCCTCGGCCAGAATGTGGTCGAATTCAAGAACGTGTCGAAGGGCTATGACGACCGCCTGCTGATCGAAAACCTGTCCTTCAAGCTGCCGCCCGGCGGCATCGTCGGCGTGATCGGCCCGAACGGCGCGGGTAAAACCACGCTGTTCCGCATGATCACCGGCGAAGAAAAGCCTGATACCGGCGATGTGGTGGTGTCGGATGCCGTGAAGCTCGGCTACGTCAACCAGAGCCGCGACAGTCTTGCGGGCGACAACAACGTCTGGCAGGAAATTTCCGGCGGCAACGATATTTTCTACCTCGGCAAGCGTGAAGTGAATACCCGCGCCTATTGCGGGTCTTTCGGTTTCCGCGGCCCCGACCAGCAGAAAAAAGTCGGCATCCTGTCCGGGGGCGAGCGCAACCGCGTTCACCTCGCCAAGATGCTCAAAGAACCCGCCAACCTGCTGCTGCTCGACGAACCGACCAACGATTTGGATACCGAAACGCTCGGCGCGTTAGAAGATGCGCTGGAGAACTATGCGGGCTGCGCGGTCGTCATCTCGCACGACCGCTGGTTCCTTGACCGCCTTGCAACACATATGCTGGCGTTTGAAGGCGACAGCCAGGTCACCTTCTTCGAAGGCAACTACGAAGACTACGAGAAAGACCGCAAGAAACGCTTCGGCGAAGACGCGGACCAGCCGCACCGCCTCAAATACAAGCCGCTGCGCCGCGCCTCGTAAGCGTAAAAAGGCAAATAAAAAAAGCCCGGAATTTCTTCCGGGCTTTTTTTGTATCCGCTTTTAGGGGCGGTTATTTCTTCGCGACCTTGCCGGCGCGCTGGCGCAGGACGTCGATCAGGCCGTCGATGCCCTTGCTGCTGATGACGCCCGCGAAATCGTCGCGCTGGGTCATCGTCATGCTGATGCTTTCGACAACAACGTCGACAACCTTGAAGCCGCCGTCCTTGTTGCGCACGCGCCAGTCGACCATCACGGGCGGGCCGTCTTTTTGCAGGATCTGGCTTTTGACGAGGCTGTCTGTCTCGCCTGTCGCGGTCGAGCCTGTCACCTTGAACGACTGGCCGGAATATTCGGCGAAGCGCTTGGTGTAGGTCGCGACGATCATGTCTTCGAACAGGCTCATGTATTGCGATTTCTGAGCAGGAGTCGCCTTTTTCCAGGACGGCCCCATCACGAAGCGGCCGATCGTCTGTACGTCGAAGTTTTCGCGCAGGAGGCTGCGGACGCGGGTTGCGCGCACGCCATCCGCCAGCTGGCGGTCGGTGAGGGAGGTCAGCGCCTTGTCGCCCATCTTCTGGACGAATTGCGCCGCAGGTGTGCCGTCGGTTTTGGCGGCGAAAGCCACGGGAGAGGCAAACAGGATGAACGCGCAAGCCGCAACTATCAGGTGGAAACGCATTCTCTATTTACCTCTTTTTTTATTGTTAATTGCCGTAGTCGGGGATCGACGCGCTGTCGCCCGCGCGCTCGTCGCGGATGAGCGAGTAACGTTTTTGCGAATATGCGGAGCGAACGGCCGCGTAGTAATCAAGGCTGTTCGCGCGCAGGTCTTCGACTGCCTTCACAAGGCGCGCGCGGGTATCAAGACCCTCGACGCCGAGGCGGGTGTAATACCACCACATGTTGTCGGTGTTATGCGCGAGCAGGCGCAATGGATCGGCAACGCCGTCCACAACCATGCCGCCGGTGTCGCGCAGCGAGGACGGGCCGACGATGGGCAGGACGAGGTAGAAGCCGTCGCCAACGCCCCATACGGCAAGCGTCTGGCCGAAATCTTCGGGTTCATAGACAAGGCCCTGCGAGGATGCGACATCCACAAGGCCGCCGATGCCGGCAGTGGTGTTGATGATCAGGCGGGCCGTCGCAACGCCGGCGCCTTTCAGGTCGCCCTGCAGCAGCTGGTTGCCGATGATGATGGGCGAGCGCAGGTTGCGCATGAAGTTCTGCACGCCGTCGCGCACGAAGCTCGGGAAGATCGCGTTGTAGATCTTCGCAACCGGCTCGATCAGCACGATGTCGACGATGTTGTTAAAGGCGAAAATGCCGCGGTTGAACGGCTCGATGGGGTCGCTGATGCCGGTTTTGTAGCCGGTTTCGGGGTTGACCGATTTTGCGCAAGAAGTGGCACTCAGCGCCAGAAAGCCGCAAAGAGCGATGGTCATAATTTTGGTCGAAAGATTAGCTGCCCGAGACATGTTCTTAATTTCCGTTCTTGCGTTCAATATAGTGCTGAATACCACTTTAACTACATAGCATTACTCAATTATTAACCGTCCTCGAGATGCAACAAAGCGGTTGTCCCCAGAAGCAGGCTAACGATCGCGGGTGTCCAGGCTGCGAGATACGCGGGAATCTTTTGCGACAGTCCGAAAGCGCCGAGCATTGAGTCCATGAAGAATACAAAGAATCCAATGGCTACGCCAAGGGCTAACAGTGCCCCCGCCCCCCCGAATCTTGGCGGGCGTAGCGAAAATGTCGCAGCCAGCAGCACCATCGCCACGAAAAAGAAGGGC